>JAYSSO010000108.1:0-21975 GCA_043720495.1 Candidatus Lloydbacteria bacterium
GAACTATCACTTGAGCTACGGGACTTAAAAAACACACCGAGGAGTGTGTTTTTTAACGGGTGGGTGTTATTGGGGAGCAAGTCTAATGAATCTCCCGAAGTTGATTCCTTATGGCTGTCTTGGTGAGAATCTTGTCTTCCGTGGCATTCCGAAGCTTACCGAGCTTCCCGTCGGAACGCTGTCGTTTTTTCGTAAAGACGAGAAGCAAATAAGATCTGCCGTGCTGGTCGTATGGGCGGAAAACATGCCATGTCAGGTACCAGGCAAAGCAATTGAGGAACAGTTCCCTGAAATAGAGGGTGTTGCGCGTTTCTTTCCGAAGTCTGCGATTGGCAAGCGCGGAGTTGTAGGAAGTGTCTATTCCTCCGGTAATGTCCATGCAGGCGACACAGTCATCGTGAAGATTCCTCGCCAGCGGATCTATAACCCAGAATAGCAGTCTCCCAAGCCCACCGGTATTCGGACGGGCTTTTTTGTTGACAAAAATCCGGACCTGAGTAGAATTTCGGTAGAAATAGAGTAAGGAATGTGTGTCAAAAAGAGCTAATAGACTTTGGGTATTCGTTCCTGTCTGCTTATATAAACGGTTGGTTTACATGTCGCCCATCGCGACGTGATTCGTGGTTCCTGCCTTTGGGTCCCCAAATCGACTGCTTTTATCAACAGATAAATTTTAACTGCCCCACTAGTGTGGGGTATTTTTATAGGACATTTGCATGATAATTGTTATAATAGTGCCAGTCTACTTTTCTTTTTTCTTTGCCTTGCGAAATTATTCAATATTATAACTACATAATTATGTCACCAAAATATCTTTTGATGGGGTTCGTGGGTGTTCTCGTGGTTGTCGGCGGGCTATTCCTCCTTTCTAGTCAGGATGAATCACAATTGAAGTTCACCACAGAACAAGAAAAAATAAATACCTACCCCGAGCCTACCCCTGTTGTTCCAAGCGCAGGCGTCACTGTAGCGCCCGTAACACCAACAACGGTGACCACGTCATCAAAAGAATTCACCATGAATTCCTGGATGGAAACGGTAGATGGAAAGATGGCGGCATATTTTGGCCTGAAAGAGATGGTCGTAAAAAAGGGAGACACGGTGCGCATTAAAATTACCAACACGGCTGGAGTTCACGACTTCAAGATTGATGAGTATAAGATTGCGCTCGACACCCCTGAAGGAAAAGAGGTCATGGTAGAATTCGTTGCGGATAAAGTTGGTGACTTTGAATATTACTGCAGTAAGTACAATCACCGAAATATCGGACAGAAGGGAATCCTTCGCGTGACAGAATAAGAACAAGCAAACTACACAAAAAACACGCTCGCTTGAGCGTGTTTTTTGAAACAGACAAATTACGTTAACCCTATCGATAGCAATGGTTAACGTAATTTGTTGAATAACATATTGCCGGGTAGTATACTGACGTGGTGAGCCTTGTTTGAGTAGGTGTGGCGGAGCGGTAACGCCCTTGTGGGCCGAAGCGAAGATATCTTTTTGTTTTGTCCGGACAGGACAGATCGATGTCTTTACTAAGGATGCAACCCAAGTGTTCCCTGGTTCAAATCCAGGCACCTACTCAAACAGGGCTTTTTTGTTTGAGTAGGTGCAGAAAGTGATTGGCATCACTTTCGACTGGAATTGAAGACCACAGCGATGTTTCGCCAGCAGGCGAAACCGCGAGGGGCGGACTGCGGGTTCGTCGAGTGGCGACGAGACGAAACTTGCAGTCAAATCCAGGCACCTACTCAAACGGGGCTTTTTCTTTCCCGTTTGAGTAGGTGCAGAAAGTGATTGGCATCACTTTCGTCTGGATTTGAAAGACGGAACGAATTTGAACGATAGTGCCCATGATATGATTTAAACATGAAAGCCACCTGGAACAATGTCGTGATTGCGGAGAGTGATAAGACTATTGTGGTAGAAAATAATCACTACTTTCTGCCTGAGTCGGTGAAGATGGAGTATTTGGTGAAGAGTACAAATATTTACCATTGTCCGGACAAGGGGTATGCGGATTACTGCAATGTGGTGGTTGACGGCAAGGAAAATTCCGATGCGGCGTGGGTCTACCCGCACCCGTATCCCGAGGCGTCACGCATTATGGGAAAGTTTGCTTTTTGGCGAGGCGTCCGGGTAATCTCAGAATGATTTGCAACAAAGAAGTTTGCCATTTGTGAAAGTTTGGTACAATATAGTCACTAAACTCATATGCTTAAAGGAACGATTACTTGCCCACATTGTCACGAAGAAGAAGAGTTAGAAATGCCAACTGACCGGTGCATCCCGTTTGTGGCCTGCGCGAAGTGCGGTGAACTCATCGAAGCAAAAGCGGAGAGCGGAAAGTGTTGCGTATTCTGTCTGTATGGAAAAACACCATGTCCAATCGTGACGCACAAGCAATGAACGAATTAATCCATCCTGTAGCAGATAAAATAGAATCCCTACTCCGCGAAGGCGGATTTTGGTATGAGCGTTTTTTACATGCACCGGTGCGCACCAGCGAAGAGGCGGCACTGGTTCGGCCGGAGTATGTCCAAGGGCAGGGTACAAAGGCGCTCATCGTAAGCGCCAAACAGATTTCTGCCGACCCACTCTGCAATAAGCACTTTGTCATGCTCGTTGTTCCTGGGAATAGGCAGTTTGATAAGAAGAAAGTAAAAACGGAGCTCGGTTTTACTGATGTGCGCTTTGCGCGCGAAGAAGAGGTCGCTCAAATCACAGGGGGAGTACTCCCTGGCGGTGTTCCACCATTTGGCAATTTGTTCGGCCTACCGGTGTTTGTGGATGTTGCTGTATTTGCAAACGAAAAAATCATCTTCAATGCGGGCGACCGGAGAGTCTCCATTGGCATGAAAAGCGCGGATTATTTTCAACTCGTTCGCCCCACAGTGGCAAATTTTGCAACTGACACCCCACTTCCGGAAAAATTACTGTGATATTATATAGTAATGGACAAAAAATCTGAAAAATTTTCTTTTAGTAATTTTGGAAAAGAGCGAATAAAGGACGTTATGAGCAAAATGAAAAATACTCTCACTGCTCGTCGCAACATCACTATCGTAGTTCTTGGAGCGTTGTTCTTTGCACTATTTGGTCTATCGGCGAATCTCTTTATTCAAAAGGGAGGCACTCTTCCTAAGGTGACGGAACTTGAACAGCTGGTACCAGAACGTGTTTCCCAAAATGCGACAATTCACGTTGTAGCACCAGAGGGGGTGAGCGCAAGTGATGTGCAAGCTAACCTCACTTTTCTGCCCCCTATTTCCGGGAAATGGATTGTCTTGGGCGCTCGTAGTGGCATGGATTCCGAAAAAAATCTTTATTTTAAGCCTGCAGAATCCCTTACGCTTGGGGCTTACTACCGTGCAACACTTAACTTGCCATCGTACAAAGAAGAGCGTGACATGCTGGTTGAGGAGGATCCACGCATCCTTAGTGTTTTTCCGGGCGAAGCGGGTGAGGCAGACGAATATACTCCGATTACGGTTATATTTAACCGCCCGATGGTTGCGCTCTCGTCGATTGAGGAGCTTGAGCAAAATTCTGCATCGCTCGGTATAATCCTTGAACCTCAAACCAAAGGTGTCTGGAAATGGATTAGTACACGCAACCTCCAGTTTATTCCCCAAACACACCTTGTCCGTTCAGCCAATTATACAGTTAGCATCCCGAGTATTGTGGGTGTTGAGGGGCTCACCACCAAGGCTACTGTCTATCGTTTTCACACACGCCCCCTTCGACATTCGGGGACTGGGGCAACAACACTGCGCTACAATCAGCCATTTTACGTTATATACAATCAACCAATTGATCTCGCGAAGACGGGGAGCGAGGTTACTGTAACGAGCGACGGGAAAAGCATTCCTGTAACGGTCGCGTATGGTACGCGCCGGGTAAAGCGGGGAGGGGCGGGGGAAGTGATTGAGCAGAAAGACCCCTCAATACTCGCAATTACTCCACAGCGTGACCAATTTGGTCGCAGTGGTTTTTGGAATTTTAAGAGTACGAATATCGTCACGGTCCCAAAGTCTTATCCCCAAAAAGGAAACATACCTCTTGATTCAGCTATCACGACTACCGTGACCATTACCGATGTCATCGAGGGCGTATCCGCAACATCAGAGCGCACGAATCATTCAGAAGCACTGTTTTTTGATCCGACGGGCACACTATGGGTGACATTTGCCGAAGATGTAGCGATTGACCGCCTTCAGGTTGTGGCGCAGGGACTAAAACAAAAAAAGTATGCTGAGCAGTGTACGCCGCAAGGTGATGGCGAGTATCAGGACCCACAAACCTGTGAAAAAGTTCCCATGAAAAGTAAAGTAGGCTTTACTTTTGATTCAGCACTACTCCCCCAGGATACGAGTTTTGAACTACATTTTACACGAATTGAAAATCTTTCAGGTACAATCTTGACACCTAATCCACGAACGATTCCACTCAAAGTATACTCGCGATTGCAGGTTGTAAGCACAGACCCCAATGAGTCTAGTGCGGAAGGAAGTGTATCGCGACTCACTATCTGCACTAATTCGCCTCTTCGTGAAAAGGAGCAGGTGGGGGGTGCGGTGGTAAGTAGTGTGAAAGCGCAATCTGGCCACTTTGTCCTTGGAGGGTGGGAATCACCTTATAAAAATAGTACAAGTTATTTGGGTATGAAATGTCCCATTGGTACTTTTGTAAACAGTGTGCGTTATGGGTTGATACCTGAGTCACTATATCAACTCACGCTTTCGCTCACTGATGATTTTGGGCAAACAGCAAAAAAAGATTTGTCTTTTACCACCGGCAAGCCAGAACGAGCTTACATGCGATTGCAGAATTTGCAGAAGCAATATAACGTGACGACTCCACTCCGCACAAAACTGACGTATGTGACGGAAAATTTTCCATATGTGAATATGCGCATTTGTAAGGTGAGCGCTATGACTCTGCTCACTTTTGTAACTGAGCGCATGGTCGCCGAGGGGCAGGGTGAGCCACTGTGTATCGTAGAAAAATTTGAACGCATAGAGCTTCCCAAAAAATACTGGGTAAATAATTTTTTTCAAATTGATATCAAGTCGTACTTTCCAGAACCAATGGGGAATTACATCGTGACGCTCAGTCATCCAGATTATCGATACGACTACAACAGCACGCCAATTGTAGAGCGAATTGCACTCTCCGTGACAAATCTTGCGGTCACAGAAAAGCGTCTCAAGTGGTCAGAAAATGAAGAAAGTGGTGAATTAGGTTCAACCAGCCACAGTCGAGCGCAAAATCTTTATTGGGTAGCGCGTAGTGAGACGCTTGCGCCTGTAGCTGGTGCGCTGGTGACGCCATATCAAACGAAATATATTAATGGGAAAAATACCCTTATTCGCGGAAAGGGTGCAGTGACAGATTTGCGTGGTATTTCAGAGCCTCGTGCAGTTTCAGATATGGCAGGGGTAGTTGTCGAAGAAGGTATCGATAGCACCATTGTGAGTGGATGGGCAGACAGGGTGCATTGGGCATCCCAAGCCTACGATTTTGGACGTGCATACATATATACCGATCGCCCCATCTATAAACCGGGAGACACCGTGCACGTGAAAATTATTGATCGTGTTGGTTATGATGGTGCATATGAAACACGAGCAGGTAAAAAAATTAATCTTCGTATTCAAAATAGCGCGTACGATGAAGTAAAAAACGAATTACTTATCGTGAGTGCTGTGGGAACTATCGAGGCCGCGTACGTGATACCCTTGGATGCCCCGCTCGGTTCCTATCAAATTACCACACCGAACGGATTTGGCTCGTTTGCAGTAGAAGAATATCGAGGGGCGGCATTTGCGGTATCTGCAAAAACGATGAAGGACGAATATATTGTTGGAGAAACACTTGAGGCTACCATTGATGCAAAATATTATTTTGGCGTCCCCCTTGATGGAGGTACAGTGGAATACAGCATCACTGCACAGGACTATTATTTTGATAAGGCGGAGTTTCCTGGTATAGATTTTGGAGCAGGGTGGTACGGATGCTATTCATGCGGATATGGTGATTCGTATGTGGCGCGTGGAAAAGTGGCACTTGATACGACTGGCCACGGGGTACTCCGTCAGGCACTCGATTTCGAAAAGTTATTTAAGACTGAGGAAATTCGCAAACAGGGAAAAATATTTGCTTTACATTTTACGGTGAAAGATAAGAGTGGGCAAAGCGTCTCTACACAGTCGTCAGCGATCGTGCATCGCGGTGCGTATTACATTGGACTTGGGCTGGGCGAATGGTTTATTCAAAAGGGTGGCACACTTCCAATTGCGATTAAAACTGTTGACACAACTGGTAAAGTACAGGGAGTAAACAATATTACACTGGAGATTGCTCGAACCGAGTGGAAAAGTTTTCGGAGGCAGGAAGTTGATGGCAGTTTTTACTGGCGATCAGAAAAGAAGCGAGATATTGTGAGGACTGAGGTGGTAGATACCGACCGCAACGGGGATTATTCCTCGACCTATTCGCCAACAGGGGTTGGTGAGTATGAAGTGGTGGCGCGAGGAAAAGATGAGCAAGGTAATGCAATTGAAAAAACTTCAACATTTTATGTCTCTGGAGGTGACACCGTTGACATTCGCATGACAAACAATGAAACACTTGAGGTTATTGCTGAAAAAACAGAAGTGCGCGTGGGTGATAGGCCCAAAATACTGATCAAGTCGCCCTATGCGAAGGCAAAAGCACTTATTACCGTCGAGCGAGGAAAACTGTTTACACACGAGATTGTCGATATTGAAGGAAGTATTTTTGCATATGAAGTTCCAATTCATGCCGAGTATGCCCCCAATGTCTTTGTCTCTGTGCTCCTCCTTTCCCCACGCCCTGAGCTGAAGTTTGGCACCGTTGAATTTCGCGTGGGAAATGAATCACACACACTTGATGTGAAGGTCACTCCAAATAAGTTGTTCTATCTTCCAGGAGAGGAGGTCGAACTTTCCGTTGTAACAAAGGATTATTTCGGTATTCCCGTTCAAGCTGAAGTCTCAATTGCTGTTGCGGACTTATCCGTACTCGCTCTTTCGGGAAATCCTAAGAAAAACCCATTACTGTTTTTCTATGGGGGATTTCCGCTTGTCGTTGAGACGCTTTCCAATGTAAAAAACATGCTCTACGAGTCAGAGATTCCCACAGGCACGAAGGGTGGAGGCGGTGGAAGCCCCACTGATCTTGCGAAGAAAAAACGAGGGGAGTTTCGGGATACAGCAATGTGGGCGGGAGACGTGCAGACCGATGTGTCTGGATTGGCCAATATTAAATTTCGTTTGCCTGATAATCTGACAACGTGGCAGATAGAGTCGGTTGGTGTTACGTGGGATACAAAACTTGGAGTGGACTACAAAGAATTTACGACGAGAAAAGACCTGATGGTCGTTCCGCTTTTCCCGCGGTTTGTCATACCAGGAGATCAGTTCGTGATTGGGGCAAAAGTATTTAATCAAACAAAGGAAACTCAGGAGTTTTTCATTTCACTCGAAACTGCTACGCTCGTGCTAGATTCTGGCAGCGACGCACAAATCTCTGTACGTATTGCACCGAACGAGACACGCGTCTTTTCGTTTCCGGTGACCGCACCAAGAGGACTGCAGAAAGGGGAGCATCGCTTTACGTTGTCTGCAAAAAATCCTGCATACGAAGACGTCGTTACTGAGATAATCCCCATCAGTTCGACGAGAGCTTATGAGGCCGTCGTGACGAGTGGCAGAAGTACGCTCCCGAGAATAAAAGAATATGTGCGTATTCCCAAAGAGGCATTTCGTGATGCAGGGGAGCTTACGGTACGGGCGAACGCAACACTTGCAGTGTATTTACCCGAGGCTGTTGATGCCTTACTTGCCTATCCGTATGGTTGTAGTGAGCAGATTGCGAGCACACTGCGTACACTTGCGGTGGCGTCAAGAGCCATTCCCTTCGCAACAGGTACAAAGCAAACCATTTCCTATCGTGAAGGCACTTACACTATTTCCGAAGTTGTAACTTTGGGTGTGTCACAAATTGCAAAAAATCAAAACAGTGAAGGTGGTTTCTCGTATTACTCCGACATGGATGCCAATGTATATTTAACCGAGTCTGTACTCGTCGCACTCGTAGCAATACAGGGTGCCGGATATGCTGTCCCACCTGGCATGATTACACGTGCAGGGCAATATATTGAAAACCAGCTTCGACATGGTCGGCCTCACGGAGGCGGAGTGTGGACGACCAGAGACTATATCCGTGGCTATATTTCTCTCGAGGGAGTCGACGGACAACTTAGTACTCGCACATACTTAGGTGGGCTTATAGCGACCGAACTTAGGAGAACGAGCAACTGGAAGGAGTCGATAGACAACGGCACGCTTGTTGATCTAGCGCGCATATCAGCGAAGATAATGACTACAAAAAATGACAAGGAGGTAATTACGATTTTGCGGAACCGTGTAGCCATTGACGGGCGTGGCGCATCACTTGGTGCGAGTCTTGGTGGTTCATATTGGTATTACGATAGAACAGTAGGCCTGACAGCCCTACTCGTTGATGCACTTGCACAGCGTGATGCAAATGATGAGTTAATCGAAAAGCTTCTGCGGTATATTGGTGCGAGTAAGTCGAAGGATGGTTCGTGGGGCTCCACGAGCGACACCGCTGAAGTAGTAAATACCATGGTAAATTATTTGGCCCGCACTGGTGAAGCCAGGAGTAGTTTTGCTCTTGCGCTTTCGCTGAATGGGCAAGCTGCAAGTCACTTCAGCTTTGCACCTCAAAATATTTTTTCAACTCTCTCGCACATGTTTTCAATTTCCGAATTTGATTCATCAAAAATGAATGTAATCACGCTCGAAAAAACACATGAAGCAAAGCTGGGCTCACCATTTTATTATGATATGGTATTTCGATATGTACTTCCGGTAGAATCACTCCCACCGCGCGACGAAGGATTTACGATTACTCGTGGGCTATATCCTCTCGCGGATGCACGCGCAAAAGAGCAGGTGCAGAAGGCGGTAAGTGGAGAGGTGCTCCGCGGGCACCTCACGATTGCGGTACCCAAAGACCGCACACTGGTGGGCGTAGAGTCGCCCATACCTGCTGGTTTTGAAATGGTGAATTTTAACTTTGCAACAGAAGATCGTTCCATGATAGAAGGTGGCGAAGTGAAAAGTGGGGGTGAATGGGGTGAGGATACATCTTTGGCAAGTCTCGATTCACCCGTCGTCTTACCCGTTCCCGTGAGCACTGGCTTCTTTGCCCGTCTCTTTGGTGGAGGACCGTTCCGTACCACAGAAAGTAGCATAGACGATGAGGATATGGGATATTTCGATATCACCAAAGAGCATCGTGCGCGCACACAGAAACTTTACCCAAGTAGCGTCGAGCTTCGGCGTGATAGAGTGCTTTTATTTGTGGAACACTTAGCACCTGGGGTGTACTCGTACGATTACTATATTCGTGCGCTTCAGCCAGGAACATATCAACACCCTCCTGCGAGCGCAAGTGAGCTCTACTTTCCGGAACACTTTGGTCGCACGCGAGGTGAAATTGTGACCGTAAGTGCGGATTAAATCCGATCGACAATCGAAATCGTGATAGTCTCTTCTTCTTTGTCCCTTGTTGCAGTGATTGTGTGCGTGCCCGCACTGTCAAAAAAATACGAAACCGTCTTACCTGTTCCCATGTGTTTCCCATCCACAATCCAGTTTACCGATGAATCTGAGCGAAGCGGAATTATTCCTTGTTTCTCACCTGAGAAAGTGTCACCATTGTGCGGTGAGCGTATAAGTCGGTCGTCGATAAGCGCACCCTTGAGTTTGGGGATGTTGTCGCCTTCCAAACCAGAAATATATCCATCCTCCGTTGCAAATTCTTTGATACCACTGTTATTCCACGGCGTGCGCTTGTTGTATGGTGAGTGCAGGAGAATTCCCATCGCTTCCGCCCAAAGTTTACCTGCGCCACTGCCACCACTCACACCCGGAAGGGGGGTGTTCTTGGCATTTCCAATCCATACACCAACAATGAAGTCAGGAGTCCACCCGACCGTCCATGAGTCGTGATAATCACGCGATGTACCTGTTTTGACGGCGATTGGAGTTCCAGGAATTGTCAGATTGTTGTTTAGTCCAAACTGTTCCACGGAAAGTGGGCGGTTCAAAAGTATTTTGTTGACGAGTGCCACGTATGGGGGGTTCGCAACTTGTGAGGTACTGACGATACCGCTCATTTGAGGAAATTTATCAGAAGTGCCAATACTTTTTCCGGTACTCCCATCCTCGTTCATCCACAAACTGATAGGGGATAGTGTGCCCTCGGTACCAAATAGAGATAGGTACTGTACAAGGGTGGAAAGATCCATCTCGAGTCCACCGAGTGCAATACCATACTGATAACTACTGATGTCGGAAAGTGGGGTGAATCGGAGTTTTTCGGTAAGAAATTTAGTAAATTCATCGATGCCCACGTACTCAAGTGTTTTTACCGCGGGCACATTGAGGCTATTTGCCAGTGCATGTTCGAGCGTAACGTCTCCGTGATATTTTCCGTCGTAGTTTTTTGGATACAGTGGAAATCCGGTTCCAATGTCATAACGGTATTCATCATCGCGCACGAGCGTGTATGGACGGAGACCCTGCTCGAAGGCTTGTTCATAGATGAGTGGCTTTATCGTGGAGCCGATTGGCCTAGGCTCTATTGCCATGTTTATTTGATTTCCATTTTGCATACTACTTATATCAGCGGAACCAACCATGGCGAGAAGTTCGCGATCCGGAAGTGTCAGGACAACAATCGCGGCATTTGTCGCGCCTTCTTCCCCGATAGCTCTGGTAACCTGATGTGCTGCACGGCGCAGTTTTTCTGTAAGGGTTTGATCGATAGTACTTTTGCAGTTTTGAGTCTCACATAGGATGTGGAGCGAGTGTAATTCGAACGCAGCCGAGCCATCGTTGCTCTCCCCACGACTGATGTATGTGGGCAACTCCCAACTTTGTCCCAGTTGTGCAGCAAGTACAGTAGTATATTTTTCATGGTCGGGGCTCCAGGGATTTCTACTGCTTGGTCGTCCCAGTGTTGCAACAAGAGAAAAGAGTTCATGTTCATCAAGCGCATTGAGTGGTTTTCCAAAATAGCGCATGCTTGCCTCAGGAAATCCTTGCGCAAGGTTTCCGAGGAAAGCCGTGCGCAAATACATTTCAAGAATTTCCTCCTTGGAGTATGCTAATTCCAATGTCACTGCCATAACGATTTCTCTCATCTTGTTTGGTAGTGTTCGTGCCGACTCATTGCCAAGTAGAATTTTCGCTAGTTGCTCGGTGATTGTACTTGCACCTCCCGATTGATTATTCTCTACAAACTGAGTTGTTACCCGTACATAACTCCATGGGTTTACTCCAAGGTGGTAGTAAAACCAGGCATCTTCTTTTTTAATTACGAGCACTTTGAGCAGATGTGGAATCTCGCCCTCACGCGTATAAGCTCCTCTTGAATTTGGCAGACGCATAATCATGTCCCCGTTCCGGTCAATAATATTCCGAGATAATACTGCCTCATACGCGACCATTGTGTGCACGTTGGCCCCATGCAGCATGTAAAGAATTTCACCACTTATAACAAGCAACAAAATGACGAGTACCTCATTTTTTGTGAGGTGAAGGAACAGTTTACTTTGATGTTCGACACGCTTTGGCATGAAAAAATGATAGCATGGAACAGTTTATTACCACACTCCAATGTGTCTGGCAATGAATTGCGATATTTGTTATGATGAGCCATATGTGGGCCAGCCGTCGACGAAGTTTCATAATCATTCTTATTGGCAGTTTTGTGCTTTTTTTCATTGTACTACCTTATTGGTGGACCCATCGCGTTGTCCCAACGTGTTTTGATGGAAAGATGAATCAAACAGAGCGGGGGATAGATTGTGATGGGAGTTGTTCCCTTGTATGCCCGGGGGGTGCCAAGAAACTGAAAATACTCTGGACGAAAGTCTTCCCAGTTCGTGACGGCACTTACGATATCGTTGCCTATGTTGAAAATTCAAATTTCACCATTGGAGCGCCTGAGGTTCCGTATACGGCAAAGCTCTATGACAACAATGGCGCAGTCATCGTTGAGGCGAGCGGAAAAACTTACGCGAAGCCCAATGAACTGTTTGCTATCTTTAGGGGGAACATGCAGACAGGTGGACGGGTAGCTGTGACGGGGAGTATTGAGATACCAGATACCTTCCGTTGGTATACAGGGACGCGAGAGGAGCAATTATTTACCGTCGACAACAAGCGTCTCGTTGATGCCGAGCGCAAACCCAAACTTACCGCCATGTTGCATAACGACCACCCTCTTGTGTATCGCAATGTTGATGTAACCGTAATTATTTACGATGTCAATCATGAGCCTATTGGAGTATCGTCTACTCGTGTGCAGAAAATTGATAAAAATAGCTCGGAGGTACTGAATTTTACATGGCCTACAGCGTTTAACTTCGTGGCTGAGACAGAAGAGTGTGAGTTGCCCGCGGACGTCATACTTGCACTTGATCGCTCTGGCTCTATGGCTTCTGAGAGTAAGAATCCTCCACAGCCTTTTACGCGCGTACGTGAGGCCACAGCGTCATTTGTTGATTTCATTTCGCCCCGTGACCAGGTTGGGATGGTCTCATTCTCAACAACCGCGTCGAACCCTATAGATGTTCCGCTTATGGACAACCTCTCACGTGTAAAGAGTAAAATTGAATCAACCATTATGGGGGTTGATGGGATTCAGTATACGAACACCGCTGATGCTCTGTTGCGTGCCGGAACGGAGCTAGAGACACTGCGAGTCCGTGAAGAAGCACGAAAAATAATCGTACTCCTCACTGACGGAGAAGCGCTTGAGCCTAATCGGCCACTTCGGGACGGGGAACCAGGATATGCAAAACGTTATGCAATAGAGACTGCCGCAGATCTTCGGCGTGCAGATATCGCCATCTTTACTATTGGCCTTGGGATAAATGCAAACGACGAATTCTTGAAGGCTATAGCCACAACCCCCGATCATTACTACGCTTCTCCTTCCGTGTCTGATTTGCGTGGCGTGTATCAGCAAATTGCGAGTGCAATTTGCAAGAAAGGTCCATCGGCCATCGAGATTATTCCCCGCGTGCAAAGTGCCGAGTAAATCAACCCATGAACTTCACTAGCTTGCGTCATATTGATTGGGTGCTTCTTGTGGCCACTTTTCCAATTGTGGGAGCTGGATTAGTCTCCATGTATTCCTTTGTGGGTGAAAATAACTACTTCGAGCGTCAGCTCCTTTGGATTCCCATAGCACTTCTAACCTTTTTTTTCTTTGCCGTTCTTGATTTTCGTTCGTTGCGTAAGTCGAACACGCTACTGTATGTGTTTCTTTTTTTTACTGGACTCCTCCTCCTGTTGTTTATTTTAGGGAGTGTCTTTAAGGGGGCACAATCATGGTTTAATCTTGGTGCATTTGCTGTCCAACCTGCTGATCCGATGAAACTCGTGTTAATCATGGTGCTAGCAAAATATTTTTCACGACGACATGTGGAGATTGCCCATGTGAAGCACATAATGATTTCTGGGCTGTATGCAATCATTCCTTGCGTGCTCGTACTCCTTCAGCCGGATTTTGGTTCGGCAATTATTCTCTTTGCGATTTGGCTTGGAATGACGATGGTGTCCGGTATCTCAAAGAAACACCTCCTGACTGTATTTGGTCTTGGGGCTGTTGCTTTTCTGCTTCTTTGGACACTTGCACTGCATCCCTATCAAAAACAGCGCATCAAAACTTTTCTCGACCCGCTCTCTGATATCCGTGGAGCAGGTTACAACGCCTATCAGTCAGCAGTAGCGGTCGGGTCCGGGAAAATGTTTGGAAAGGGCATCGGCTCTGGCACGCAGTCGCGATTAAAGTTTCTCCCTGAATATCAAACGGACTTCATATTTGCATCGTTCGCAGAAGAATGGGGATTTGTGGGTGTGACACTGCTCCTTCTCTGCTTCGGGGTGGTGATTACTCGCATACTTTCGGTCGCCATGACAGGGGCGACCAACTTTGAAACTCTCTATGCACTTGGGCTGGCTATTTTCCTCATGACACAGTTTGTCGTTCATATCGGCATGAATATTGGATTACTTCCCGTGACAGGACAAACATTGCCTTTTATGAGCTATGGTGGTTCGCACCTGGTGACTGAGTTTGCGGGCTTAGGATTACTCATGGCCATGCGTCGTTTTTCTCGCGTTTCTCACCCCGAGCGCATGAAGAATGAATTTCTTGGCATTTAAACTTGGTATAATAATCAGCACATGGAAATGACGAAACGTACTCGCATGATAAGCCTTGGGTATGCATTGTTATCAGGATGCCTACTCTTTCTCGCGAGTCCGATTGTGGGGTACTGGATTTTGGCGTCAGTTGCGCTGATTCCTTTTTTTGTCGGATATTTTTTACTGCAGACTCGTCGTGATCGTGCTGTCGCCACGCTCCTCATGGGACTACCGTATTGCCTGGCAGAAGGGGAGCCACTCTTTCGACTTGCGGGAACTTGGTGGGTGGGCGTTGAGCATAGCATGTTCAGCACGAGTGTAATCTATGTCAGTGGAATTGCAGCAATAATTATTTTTGCAGCATCATGTTATATTCTTGCACTGTGGCTGGGGGAGGTGCTGTCGCGCGTACTCCCAAAACCAATCGCCATGGGACTTACATTTGCGCTGGTGGAGCTTGTGCGGTCGAGTATATTTCTCGCAGGATATAGCTGGGGAGCGATGGGATACTTACTTATAGACACCACATACACGAAACACGTTGCCGTGTATGTTGGTGTGTATGGTTTGACCTTTGTGTTTGTTGTGTACAGCGTATGGCTTGCATTGATTGTAATCCGCTGGAGAGGAGAGGTGGGTGTCTTTACAGAGCGACTTCGTAATATTTTTTTTGGAGAGCGGTATTTCTTTGAAACAATCTCTGTGTCTATGCTACTTATCTTCACGCTACTTTTTGGTGTATTTCGTGAACAACATCCTCCAGAGCTCGGGCTCAATTTGCGCGTTGCGGTTATTGCGTCGCAAATTAGCACAGCAGAGAGCATACAAGAAGGCGCGTATCGAACGTATCGTGCACTCTTCCTCACGGCACTGGAGAGTAATCCCGATCTCATTCTTACGCCGGAGAATATATTTCCCTACTTTATTTTAAATGAAGCAGACGGCACACTTGTCGATCAACCATCAGTATATTTGAAAAACGTCGATGAGTTGTATGAGGATTTTTTAGCTTTGACGCAGAGTGCTACAAATACCACTTTTGCGCTTGCAGTGCATACCAACCGGGATAAGAAACTCTATAACAGCATTGTGCTCTACCGAGATGGAACCATCTTGAGTATTTACAATAAACGCAAACCAGTACCCTTTACTGAGTATGTTCCCGAGTGGCTTAATCTTCCGCTTTTTCAACGATTCGCGCAAGGTGCATATATTCAAGATTTTCGTCTCGACGATCTCCGACTTGGCGCTTATATTTGTTCAGAAATCGGGATGGCACCACTATCTGTTCATGGCGCAAAGCTGATTCTTTCACCATCAAATGATAGCGCACTTACGAGCGAGACTATTTCACCATTGCAACATCAGTTTGCACGCATGCGGGCGATCGAATCGGGTGCATATGTAATTCGTGCTTCGAAGGGGGGCGTGACTAGCATCATCAATCCGTACGGGCAAGCACTGGGTACGCTTTTCAAGGAGACGGGCGTACTGGTTGCCGACATCGATTGATTCGTTTTTTCAAGCATTTTCGTTGTAAAGCGCAAAAGTTTGCTCAACCATCTGCTCAACACTAAAGCGGTCACGGGTACGGTGCAAGAGTGCCTCACCGAGTCCTGTCCTGCGCTTCGGATTATCTACGAGATAGAGAATCGCACGTGCAACTTCACTAGGGTTTTTTGACTGGATGAGGATGCCACTTTGCATATCATCGATAATCTCAGGAATCCCGCCAACGGATGTCGCAATGACCGGTAGTCCCGCACGACCCGCTTCAAGGACTGCATATGGGAAAGCTTCTGTGGTTGAGGGAAGAAGAAAAACATCAAAAGCAGAAAGAAGTGTCGCCCCGTTCTCTTTGTAGCCAACAAGGCGCACCATATCTTCAAGTTTGAGGGTAGTTATGAGTGCCTCCAAGTTTGCACGCTCTTCCCCTTCACCGATTATTGTGAAAGTGATTTTTAGGTCGGGTCGCTGTTTTTTTATGAGTGCAATTGCATTGACGGAGTAGGACAGACCTTTGTTTTTGTGTAGTTCTGCAAGTGTCCCTACGCGCAGTGAACCATCGTGCTCATCCCTATGGGGGAGGCCGAGTACGATTTCTGCGTCTGTCTTTGGGAGGAGTTGCTGGGGACCAACACCGTTGTGAACTACCCGTAATTTATTCCAGACAAAGGGGAGTAACATGACTTGATTGCGCGTACGCCGAGATACAGCGATTGTCGTGTGTGCAAGTTGGACGGTTGTCCAGTGTAACACTCCAATGAGGAAGCGTCCGATGTCACTGCGCTCCTCATTAAACGCCCAAGCATGCCCGGTAAAAATAATTCGCATAGGACGAATGGACTTGTGGCCAGTCCCTTGTGCTACCCAGGCCCATCCGTTCCAAATGCGACCAGCCAGCGATCCCAACCCGCCAATTTTTGAACTATTGATATGTACAATATCGGGTTTTTCTGTTTGAAAGAGTGCAAGTAGCGTCAAAAAACTCTTTATATCTCGGAGTGGACTCACATCCCGCCCAAGCGAGTCAATTGAAATTGTGCGCACGTCTTTTTCGTCAAGGCGCATCTTGAGCGACCCGTCACCACCAAATCCCACCAGTACATCATGCCCACCGCTTTGTGCATGTGTGGCAAGATCATAAACATACCGCTGCGCACCGCCAAAGTTCGATTTGGTGATGAGATAGAGGATTTTTAAGGGTTTATTGTTCATGGTAAATGTGATCAATATAACACGAGCAATTGCTGTTCGGTTACTTCCTTTTGGCGTCTGTTTTTGTTATCGTTTTGTAATGTCCCGACTCCCATCACTCCAGCTACTCACTATCTTTGTAGGAGATATCATCCTGCTGTATTTTTCCCTTTGGATTACGCTACTCCTGCGCTATCTCGAGTTGCCGGACACCGAGCTACTACAGCTTCACGCTCTCCCGTTTTCATATCTTTTTATTGCTTGGCTTATTGTGTTTTATATAGCAAGTTTGTATGAACCGCACACGGTAATATTCAAATCAAAAATTCCCTCGACAATCTTCAACGTGCAAGTAGTAAATAGCACTATAGCAGTGCTCTTCTTTTATTTGATTCCCGCATTCGGCATCACGCCAAAAACGACGTTGTTTCTGTATCTTCTTGTGTCGTTTATCACCATAAGTCTATGGCGAATTTTTGGCGTTCAGTTTCTCGGTCTGCGCCGAAAAGAACGCGCGGTGCTAATTGGCTCGGGAGACGAAACCAAAAAACTGTATAGAGTGGTGAACGAAAATCCCCTGTACCCGATGCGCTTTCACACGTGGATCGATCTTGAGAAAATAGATGAAATCGACTTTGATGCAGAGGTGCTCTATCCTATCTATTCCGAAGGAATTAGTCTGGTGGTGATTGATATGAAAAATGAAAAGATACTACCGATTCTCCCAAAGCTGTACAATCTTATCTTTTCGCACGTGCGTTTTGTAGAGCAGTATCGCATCTACGAAGATATTTTCGACCGGGTACCGCTCTCACTTATTGGGCACAATTGGTTTCTGGAAAATGTTTCATCGCGTGCACACTTTGGATATGACATATTAAAACGGGTGATGGATATTTCTCTTGCTATTATGTTGCTCGTCCCAACACTGCTCATCACTCCATTCGTTGCCCTCGCTATTTTTCTTGATGACTCGGGGAAATTATTATATACACCACTGCGCATCGGACAAGGAAATAGACCCTTTTGTATTTTCAAGTTCCGTACAATGAGCGTTATGGATGACGGCCAGTCACTCGGAGCCAATGCGAGCCGGATAACTCGCGTTGGTAAGTTTTTGCGTAGCTCACGCATTGATGAATTGCCACAGCTGTGGAACGTCATTGCGGGCGACCTCTCACTTATTGGTCCACGACCTGAGTTCCCCACGCTTGTCGAAAAGTATCATAACCAAATTCCTTATTATAATATGCGTCACCTCATTAAGCCCGGACTGTCGGGATGGGCACAGGTGCACCATGAAAAACCTCCACAAACTGTGGATGAGACAAAAGTTAAACTCGCCTACGATCTATATTATCTGAAGAATCGCTCATTTGTGCTTGATCTTAAAATTGCCCTAAAAACACTTCGGACACTTATTTCACGCACTGGCGTATAAATCTTTCACAAAACCGCTAATCTGCCGTATCCTTAATATAGAGTTAGCGAGGGCGTAAGATGGCAGTCCTTCAAGTACGTTGTAATAGTGTCGGGCCGGCGACAATCAAAATGCTTGCACTTGCTCTTGGGGAGCAACCGGCCCTACCGCAGAGCGCGTTCAGTGAAAAATTACAAATTTGGTTTTGGAGAATTAAACTTCAGCGCTCCTTGGCGACGCCTCAAAGTGAGAATCTCAAATTAGCAGAACTGCTGGTACATATCGTCGAATTTGGGTCAGTCATTGCCGATGCACTGCATAGTGGCTCAAAGATTGCTACGGGAAATTCTACATACGGTTTTCATCCGGTCGACATCACACTACGAGGTCCACTCTCCCGGGTTACAAATATTGGACTTGATGAGGCATTTGAGGTCCCCGATGTCCCGACATATAGGAAATTGCAGCGTATTAGCCAACGGATGAAGCTCGCAAGGCCAGAGGTTGCAATTGACCGTTTGTGTTATTGGTTTTATATCGCATCCGTGGTTGCATGGCTCCACAATCCGATCTTTGTGATGGATCATCAAGGTGAATCATGGAGAGAATTTCGCTATCCTCCACTTTGGGAGGCACGCAATCGTTTTGCTTATTAGTAACGCCATCCTTGGCGTTTTTTTAATAGGATGGACTCTTGGTGTTACCCATGAGTGGTTGAATTAGGTAATCTGAGGTAGAGTGTTCACATGCGAATTAATCTATTTATCGCTCAGGGCACTGGGATGTCAAGGCGAGGAGCAGACCAGGAAATTGAGGCCGGTGCGGTGCGCCTGAATGGTAAACGTGCAGTGCTCGGGGATCAAGTCACTCCTGCCGATAAGGTGACATATAAAGGAAATCCAGTCGTGATGAAAACGGATGAACGAACCACAGTAATGTTGAATAAACCTGTGGGGTTCATTACTTCACGAAAACGGGATGAAACGGATGCTCCAACCGTGATGGAACTGTTGCCCAAAGAACTCCAGCACCTCAAGCCCGTTGGTCGCCTCGACAAGGAAAGTGCTGGACTCCTTATGCTCACTGATGATGGAGACCTATTGTACAAAAGTACACATCCAAAATTCGAAGTGGAAAAAGAATACCTTGTGGAGTTTGCTGAACGCCTTACTGCGAGTGAATTTAAATTGTGGCAGAAGGGGATGCGATTTTCTGATGGCGTTGCCAAGGCGGATAGCATTGTGCATGAGCTTGGTAAGCGTTATCGCGTTGTGATTCACCAGGGCATGACTCGTCAAATTAGGCGTATGGCAGGGAAGACGGGAAATGCCGTCGAAAAACTGACCCGAGTTCGTTCCGGCAAAAACGAACTCGGCAACCTCAAGGTTGGTGCCTGGAAGAAGATTTAACGTTGCAAAACAACACTTTTTTGGAAGCTTAGCTTCCAAAAACTTGCAGATTCTGCTTATTCGTGATATAATTCGTAAGTAAGTTCATTGAGCGAAAAATTGTTTGCCATAGCCAAAAGATGCTCAACACTCAACGCTGGGCATTTCCAGGCTATGGCAAACCTCATATTTAGGAGCCCGCTAGCTTGCGACAGTGTCCGCACGGATGGTCGCATGAAACAAGGAGAGTCGTGATGACGACGAAATCTGAGTTTTCTGTGGTGGGACTTGCCCACAAATTGCTTCTAGCTGGAGAGAGGATTGGCTACACGGCGAAACTGTGGAACGAACTCGCCGAGCATCCAGACCTTCTGGGGCAGTTCCTTGAAATACAACTGGGTCGTGCGTTGATCCAACCTGTCCCGCATCTCATCAACTGCGACGCCCAGCCGTTCATCCCCAGTGGCTTTAAGGTCGAAGAGCACAAACAAGGTGGCCAACTCGCATGGAGTCCCTCCTGTGCGAATCTCTTCCTGGCAGAAGGTCAGCGTCGTGGCAAGTGGATGAAGGGCTACGTGCTCCGCAAAGAGCTCGAAGGCCAGCCGGTCATGAATGCGAACGTCCTCGACTACCTCCTCGCTCAGCCCCATCTCATCCCCGAGGAGTGGAAAGGCAAGTACGTGTTCTTCTGGGGCACCATCTACCGCAATGCCGACGGCAATCTGTACGTTCGGTGCCTCTTCTGGGGCGGTGACCGGTGGAGCTGGGGCGCGCGCTGGCTCGACGACGACTGGTACGACGGCGACCCTGCGGCTTTGCGTGCAAGTTAGTACTTAGGATTTGCACCTTGGCACTTTTAGATACTTAGACTTCTGTCCTTTGACCGGCGCTTTGCGCCGGTTTTCTTATGCTAATATATTTAAATGAAAGATAAACTCATTCAAAAACTTATTGCCAAAGAGGAGAAGCGGGAAAAATCCGTCATTAATCTCATTGCATCAGAAAATTTCGTCTCAGACGATGTGCGTGAAGCACTGGGCTCAGTGTTTACTAATAAGTATTCCGAAGGTTATCCCGGAAGACGCTACTACGGCGGAAATCAAGTCGTTGATGAACTTGAGCGACTGACACAAGAACGCGCGCTCAAGCTTTTTAAACTTTCGCCAAGTAAATGGCAGGTTAATGTACAGGCACTTTCTGGCTCACCTGCCAATGTTGCAGTCTATACGGCGCTTCTTCCGCATGATGGCACTGGGCGCATCATGGGAATGTCACTCGCACATGGTGGGCACCTCACACACGGGCACAGTGTATCGATTTCGGGAAAATTCTGGAAACAAATTCCTTATGGTGTTTCCCAAAAAACCGAACGACTGGATTTTGACAATCTTATGAAGATTGCAAAAAAAGAAAAGCCACACATTATTGTTGCCGGTTTCACTGCATATCCGCGCACTGTAGAGTGGAAAAAATTCAGAACAATCGCGGACGCGGTGGGCGCGTACCTTATGGTGGACATGTCACACATCGCCGGACTTATTGCGGGGGGAGTGCACACTTCGCCTTTTCCCTATGCAGACATTGTGACAACAACCACACACAAGACACTCCGTGGTCCACGCGGGGCCCTTATTTTCTCGAAGATTGATGAGCGTGAGTTATCTACAAAAATTGATAAAGCAATATTCCCCGGCATGCAGGGAGGCCCGCACGAAAATGCAATTGCAGGAATTGCTGTCGCACTGCATGAGGCAATGCAATTGTCATTTGCAACGTATGCTAAGCAAGTGGTAAAGAATGCACATGTACTTGCGAGCGAGCTGAAACTCCTTGGGTGGCGAATTGTCTCAGGCGGAACGGACAACCACCTCCTGCTCGTCGATACATGGAAAAACGGTATTTCCGGAAAAGAAGCTAGTGCTAAACTCGAAGCTGCGGGAATTATTGTGAATATGAACACTATTCCAAACGATACTCGAAAGCCGATGGACCCATCGGGAATTCGCATTGGCACTCCTGCGGAAACAACCCGAGGGGCAAAGGAGCTAGATATGAAAAACTTGGCCCAGGTGATCGACATCGTACTCCGAAGCTAAGAGCCTATCCTAATAACCCCACCTGCTTTGTTGTGGGGCCCCTGCGATTCGGTCAACATATAAGAATATGCCTTCCTCATCGCTTTCCCCACGCC
>JAYSSO010000109.1:0-7103 GCA_043720495.1 Candidatus Lloydbacteria bacterium
CCGCCCCTTCTGATCATTTTCGGATTTACTTTCACGTCGCGCAGTGTAGCGTTTAGCGTTATCATAATCTAAAAATTATTGTGTAATAGAGACAAGCTAGCACGAGTGGCCCACTTCTGCAATCCCAAGTTTAAGTTAGTCTTTACCACCCTCGACTGATAACGTGGCGATTACTGCCTAAATGGCTATAATGAAAAGATGAAAACGGTACACATGGTGATAGGTGTTCTCCTCATCATACTCATCAGCGTGGGGGCATATGCCTACTTAACCCAGGAGAAATCGAGTGGTGGAGTTGGGAGCGTTTCGCCCCAAGTGGCGACTCCACAAACGAGCGCGCTCGAACAAGATTTTATAGAAGTACCCGCTATTACCTACCTCACCTCCTCTGATTCTGTCCCCTCACTTCGTTATACATACAGTATTTCCTATCCGGCCATTGCACTTACTGGTCACCAAAATCAAGCAAGGGCTGCCAACAGTGTCATCAAGACCTTTGTGCTCGACTTGCTCGAATCATTTAAAAAAAACCTTGAGCCCGATGGCTCGCTCCCGAGCGCCGACAATCAGACGAGTGACTTCGCCTTACAGTCACGCCCGTCCCTACTTTCCCCAACGATTATTTCATTCCGATTTGATACTGCTGAGTATATCGCCGGAGGTGCGCACGCAAACAATCAAACGCATGTATTAAACTATGACATTGAACAGTCGACTATTTACTCCACGGAAGACCTTTTTGCCTCCACGACTCTCGCGCTTCCCTTTTTGTCCGCATATTCGCGAAAAATATTACGGGAAAGATTTTCGGATATTTCGCCGAAAGATTTTGAGACAACTGTGCTTCCGGGAACCGCTCCGACCAAAGAAAATTTTCGATCGGTGGCAATTGCAAAAAAAGGAATAATTGTCATTTTTGATCCTTACCAGGTTGCTCCCTACGCGCGAGGAACACAGGAGGTGGTGATTCCGATCAATGACGTTCACGAGTTACTGAGTCCTCGCGTACAGGTGGCTATACAACTCTCGGAGGCCAATTTGCTCGAGGCAACCGAGCTAGCCCCAGTAGATCAAAGGGTGCCAGTAATGCCAAGCACGCTCATGGAACAATAGCCTTATACCATCCCCAAATAAAACTTATTAATCATAGTAATTTTCTACATTGTGCCGTGTTTCATGGGAGCTTAAGTGCAACAGGTTTGCATGTTTTCTCAAAAAAAAGACCCCACGAGCATCACTGCTCGAAGGGCCGAAGGTTCAAAGCGTCAGAGAGTCAGGGGTGTTAGGCCTGAGCAACACAGCGCTTGCGAGAGACCACGTGGTGGCCAGCACCCCACACGCGCGGACCCGACGAGGAGTACGCGCACACGAACCAGCCACCATCGTACCAGCACACGCGGACCGCACGACGAACGCCACTTTGGTCCTTCATGTAGAACACGTACCACTTGTCTTGCGACAGATGCCCGTCTCTCATCATGGACCAGAGTGCGGCAGGACTCGTGTCGCAGAACTCCTCACCGATTTCATCGGTGATGGGCTTGTCGAGCGAATTCTCGGTCAGTGCATGCACTTCGAGGTCGCACGCTGCCATCTCCCCAAGCTCCATGCCACCAAACCACAACTCCCAGTTCTCGTTGAGAAACGAGATGGGAACTGCGGCCGACTTGTCCACCACAAAGCGATCGCCGACACAGAATGCGGCACTGTGACAACAGTGGACATGGGGCACAACGAGCGAGAGGATGCCGAGCCCGATCGCCTTGCGGAAGGCAGACAGCTCGGGGAGCTTACCACGCTTCGTAGCTTGGGCGAGTGCGGCGAGATAGCCGGCGTGCAGTTTCTCGTAGTCTTCGAACTCGAGCCCCTGCTGGTTCAAAATGACCAGGTTCTGGATGACTTGGCCAGGTGTCACTGTACTCATAGGATTCTCCTATCAAGTGCTACTCCTTGCGGGTAGCGGTGCTCGTGACCTTACCGAAATGGTTGCGCCAGAGCAGAAAAGGGCGGATTGGTACTTTTGGAAGCTAAGCTTCCAAAAACTCCGCATTTTTCTGCTCTGGCGCACATTTATACTTAATGAGCTTACGGGTAAATTATAGCACTAAAACAGGCATTTTGTCAACTTTTTACTGGGTTCCAACGCTTCAGGGATTTCTCGCCGTTTTTCTCTCAGGGGGAGAGGTCTACTGATGGGCACTGAGTAGCAAACCCACTTTGTAGTGGTTTTAAACACCATTTTTGTTTAAAATTTAGAACAGAGAAACACTGTCGGGCTCACATAGTACGGCCTCTTCGCCAATCTCCCCCTCAATATAGAGACGTGCATCCTCCATACCCCCCAAAGCGTCTATGAGTCCAGACTCGAGTGCGCGTGCACCAGTCATTGTCGAACCATCCGCTAGCGCGCGAACCACGGCAACATCCATGTTCCTGCCTCGAGCAACCATTTCAACAAAGTGCGTAAACACCATTTCTATATCACGCTCAAGAATAATTTTTTCATCTTTCGTCACGGGACGCGTCGGCGTACCAAGGTATTTATATTTACCTGACCCAAATTCATTGTAAGAGATACCCTCTTTTTTATTTTTTTCTGACTCATCCGGAAAAGACACGGAAACGCCGATACCCCCTATATCTGAACTGCGAGAAGCAAAAATCTTGTCTGCGCCGGTGGCAGCCCAGTAGGCGGCAGATGCACCCAATCCACGAATCACCGCGACGTTTGGCTTTGTGAGCCACGCCAGCTGGTTGGCAATCTCCTCCCCTGCAACTGGAGATCCTCCCGGTGAGTCAACGTCGATGATAATTGCCTTTATGCCAGTATCACTTTCGTCACTCGCAAGCGCTCGGACAAGTGCGCCACCATCGGTCACGGAAGTATCATATACATATGTTGCTAATTCTCCGTGAAGCGTGTGCACGGCAACATTACATTGACGCTTTTGACTCTCTTCCGTAACGAGACTGCCAGCGAGAATGAGAAACACGAGGCCGAGCCCCACCCCCATGGTTTTGGTAAATGTGGTGAGAAGCATAGCAACATAAGTCCCCAAGCGGGATTTTGACTTTGGAGGAGATGGCGGAGTATGGGGAACACTAGGGGGATTTACGTCCATGTTTACAAGTATAGCACACCCAATAAATCACCCCCGCTATCACTGTCGCCATGATAAGTGCAAGGACGGTGAATATACTCCGTAGGGAGTCCTTGGATTGTTTTCGTGCCTCTTCAATTTCGCGAGGATAGTCAATCTTAACGGTTGCGCTAACGTCGTATTCACCTTCCTGCTCCCACGTAAGGGCCATTTGCCACTCACCAGGCGGAGTAAAAAGTAAATACGGGAGTTCGTACACTCCCCCATCTCTCTCTATGGTGGAGACTATCATTGGTCCTATTCCCTCTTTTGCGTTATTGAGGGTCACACGCGGAGAAACAAGAATCGGGTTATTCATGGAGTCGTAGGCAGTAAGGCGGAGTGCCTGACTTCGCTCTCCCATATCGGAAACCAAGATTGTACGGGACCCATCCATTCGCGTGACCGACCAAAGTGGTGCTTGATACCGCTTGAGATAAGCGAGCAAAGAAATCCAAACACCCTCTTCATCCCTTTCGTGCTGGACCTCGCCTCCATAAATTTCTGGAGTTTTGCTCGATGGTCCGTAGAAAAATGAGAATGCTCCCTTGGTGAAGTGTCCATCTACTGCGGAAACTCCATGCCACGATACAGCGTATACACCCTCCCCCTTTGAAATTACACTTCGCGTGAGCGTGCGTGCATCCGGGGAAAGCCAGGGCGCATTGGGGTGCTCCATCTTAGTACCATCAGGGGAAAATATCTCAATACCATTTGATTCTTCCGTAATAGCCTCACTAAAATGAATCGCCACATGACTCGGCATCGTAGTGGTCGAGAAAAAACTTTCTGGCAAATAGGTTAAGGGAACCGCATGTGCACTGAGAGACATGGGTAGGCCAAAAAGAAATAGAAGTGGGATATAGTTTTTCATATAACAGTGAGCATTCGAAGATCGTTTTGATTCGAATGCTACATCTTGTAGTAAGTTTAGACCTTAGAGGTTCGTGACTTAACAAGTGCGATACCGCCAAGAATAGTACCGATGAGGCCGAGTACAAGCGCAACACCTGATGTATCATTTTCAGTTGCTGTTTTCATGTCATTCATCATTTTTCCCATTTCTCCATGCACATTTTCATGCATGCCATGAAAAGTCATTCCCCCTTCAGGAAAACCGAGCTCTTCTTTTCCAAGTGGACAACCAAACTGTCCATTTTTGTAAATTCGTTTCACGCCTGCAGAAATCTCAACAGTGCTTTTGTCTTCCACTGCTTTGCTTCCCTCGGGTGCACACACAAAAGACAGATCAATCGGAGTATTGTTTATACTTCCCGTAAATCGGTACGTAAGTGCGGTTTTTATCGTTGGAAAAAAGACCGCTTTATAGCCACCAGGAGTTCCATATATGGTCGTAAGGTCAAATGTTTTCTTTTTATCTCCTGCACTTATTTCGACCTTAATTGCGGTCTCGAGTCCAAGGAGGGGTTTTACGCCACTCGCTGATGCATTGGTGGGATCTTTCGGGTCAGCCTCTACCACACGAAACTCTACTCCAGACTTGTCATCCACAACCAGTGGCTCATTGAGTGACCCGACAACAAGAAGATAGTCAGCTCCACCGATACTAAAGAGCTGTCTTTCGTGTGCCACTGCAATTGATGGAGGGAGGATGAATGCCAATGCAAGAATGCCGACGGTAATTTTTTTGTACATAGAAAATAGACTAAAAAAATAAATAGTTAAAAAAACAAACTATTTTTTTAGTATACTTTTGTGTTGAGAATTCCTGCCCGAAATGCGAGCTGCAGCGAGAGTAGTCTCGGTATATCAACATCCTGAAGCCCCCGCTTGAAAAGAGCGGGCAACAACCTAGGCGTGGTATGTACAAATGGAGTAAGTACAAAAAAAATGAGTACAACAAGTGCCATGCTTTGTCCGCGGTCCACTACTCCAGTGTGAAGTGTCGCGACTCCGTCATTCCCAAAATGTACTGACGCATGGTCATGCATAGCGAAAGGGTGTAGTACTACCACCCCCACAAAAAACAGCGTGATTATAAAAGCAGTGAGAGCAAAGGCAAATTTAAAAATCACACTGTACATTTATATATTCTATATGAGTTCTACAAAAAAACGAAGTCCCAGAAAGTTGCCTCTTGTCGGAAACAGAGCTACTAATGTCCGGCAAGCTGTATTGCAACGTACAGCACACCAACGCCAAGCAGGGTCATTACCGTCGTAATCAGTTTTGGGTGAGCGTGGTGACTCTCCGGAATGAGATCGGTTGCACCAATGCAGAGAAAAAATCCTGCAAAAAGACTCAGGATAACCGCAAGCGCACCTTCAGAAAGCGTAAAGAAAAGTGTCGAGAATGCTCCGAGTATGGGCGCGAGGGCAACGATGAGTAACCAGCGGAGCGCGGACCCCTTCCCTCCAGAATTTTTGAGTATCATGTTGACGGTGTTGATACCATCAGAAAAATCATGTACTAAGACGGCGACCGCCACAACTGTACCAACAGCAACGGAGACCTGAAAGGCAAGTCCAATCGCCACACCATCGAGGAAACTGTGTAGTGCCAGACTCCCGGCTCCAAGTATCCCGCGACTCTTATGCGAAAGATGTTTTTCATGTTCGTGTTCACCATCTCCGTGGTGTGCATGAAAAAAGACGGCACGATCAAGCACGAGGTATGCAAGGAACCCTAGGGCGGTAAACTGCAGAATTGTCCCAGGCTCATAAACTCCGGACGCGAGCTCTATGGCTTCCGGCATAAGATCAAAGAAGGCAACGCTAATCACTGCCCCCGCACTAAAGCCAAGTACCAGATGCAGTTTGTCTTTAAAACGCAGTGCAAACAACCCTCCGATGTAGGTTGAGACGAATGTTGCAAATGCAATGATGATAACCATATGAGTGTTTTTAAGGAGTACACTTCGTACACCTTCCAATAAATTCGAGTGAATGACTGCTAATCGCTGAGAAGTTTTTTAAACCTTTCAGGACTTCTTTTTCTAATGTTCTCGGTAGGCACAATTCTACATCCTCAATTTTTCCACACACAACGCAAATAGCATGGTGGTGATGCTTCTTTGTTGCAACCAGCTCATAGTGCGTGTATGCATGCTTCGTATCTACCTTGCGCACAATATCTTTTGTCGCCATCGCCTCCAGTGCTCGGTAAATTGTTACTTGGTCTACGCTACCTAGTCGCTCCTTTATCTCACTCACGGTAAGTGGTCGGTCTTCCTTCGAAAGAACATTGAGTAGTAGTGTGCGTTGTGGTGTCGCCTTAAATCCTGCTTCCCGGAGCAGATTTTCAAATATTTCACTGCGTTGCTGCATTCCACTAGAATATCATAAACGCAATAAAATTGCAATTGTTGTTCTTTGAGTACAAACCTTTCATAAGAAGGTAACGAATACAGGTAGCATAGAGGCTCCACTTCCT
The DNA here is from genome assembly GCA_043720495.1 of Candidatus Lloydbacteria bacterium. Taxonomy (GTDB): domain Bacteria; phylum Patescibacteriota; class Minisyncoccia; order Phycocordibacterales; family UBA6899; genus MHLP01. Next base: position 6,534 of record JAYSSO010000109.1, read on the forward strand.
AGGGCTGTTGCGTAGACAAAGCGTGTTGGGAACATTTTTACTTCATTGCGAAGCGACAATTTTCTATAGAGAATAAAGTGCGTAAAAAAAATCACTAGTGTATATGCTCCAATATTTTGACAATAGTTAATTAGTGAGGCACCCGGAGTAAGCAAGGTCAATGCGGACCCGCTCACTATTTGAAAAAAGAGTCCAACCGAAAGACTCCGTGCGAAGCTAGGCAATCGTAAGGTTTCATCGCGAAATACATCACGAAGGACTACAAGGATAATCCCCCCCAACGATGAGCGCTCCAAGAATGTGCATGCTTAATATGATGAAGGTCATGTATACAGGCAGTATAACAAAACAAAAAAATCCCCACCATGGGGATTTTCTGTATAGATGGATGTAATCTTACGGTTTTGCCATCGCACTCTTGAATTCAACTTTTGCCTTCTCAGTGGCAAGCTTAAAATCTGCTACTGCTTTCGCTATTGCAATCTTGCGTGTATTTGCGAGAGGCTCCAATGTTTCCTTGCGCAGGTCGATTGACTTTATGGTGGTGCGAAACTTTTCGCGTGCCACCTT
>JAYSSO010000110.1:0-7056 GCA_043720495.1 Candidatus Lloydbacteria bacterium
TTGCCCATCGAGCTCAAATCTTCCAAGTCCCATTTCTCCTTGAGTAATGGGGAGGAGGAGCAGTTCGAAATGCCTACCCGTTAACGGTTCTCCCACTTCCCTTGAAAGATCAAATGATGATGAGCCAGTCAAAATGATATTTTTTTCAGGAAATTCATCAATGATCATTTTGATGCCCAGGCCGATATGCGGTATCTGCTGTGCCTCATCAATGCCAATAATGTCATACGCCATAGCAAAATTAAGAATTTTTGAGCGTTGCTGAGACGCAAAAATGTTTCTTAACTCAATATCATCTCCCGTGGAATAGAGTATTCTCCCTTTTTGTGTGGAAAGATAATTTCTGAGCAGTGTGGTTTTTCCAACCCGCCTTGGTCCATAAATCACCAGCACTCTTTTAGGTGTGACACTCTTTTCGACGCTTTGTTTTCTCTTAAAAGCCTCCATAATGATTATAGGCTATCACAATACCAAAATATAGTCAAATTTTGGGATTGTGTATCCTAAAATATACAATATTGATGCGGACTTGGGAAAAACAGCACAATTAGTGCTGTTTTTTCTTCGCAACAACAAAAATCTCAAAACCAAAATACCGAGAAAGAAACCGCCCTGTAAGTGGGTCAAGAATTCGATTTATTCTATTCAAAATTTTTCCAATGAATGCGGCCGCCCCCCAGTATGTCTTCATGCGATAAATCCCATATGCAGGATAAAAGCCGTCGAGGGTGGCCACTATAAGTTCGTTGCGACGCGCGAGGTCAGCTAGCTCTGCTCTCGTAAAAGCTCGTTCGGAAACATAATATTCCGGCATATCGAGCATGGTGCGAATCCATTTATTGAGCGAATGAAAATTCCAAAAATTTACTGTCGTGACGATGAGTGTACCTCCAGGTTTTAGCACTCGCGCAAACTCACGAAAAGCCAACTCAACATTTGGCAAAATTTGCAGCAACATTCCGCAATAGACAACATCAAAATGATTATCCGTAAAGTTGAGCTTGGTGACATCTTCTTGCTGGAAAATAATTTTTGAGACGCCAACTTCATCAGCGATAGAACGCATCACATCGAGCGAGCTTGGGAGGAGGTCGGTCGCGTAGACGGTTGCCAGAGGATAGTCTTGTGCAAACTTAATTGCATAGCGACCCGTTCCACCACCCGCATCGAGAATCGACGTCACTCCTTGGGGAATGTGTTTTTTTACTATGGGATAACCTTCAACAAAAAGTCGGTGGTTAAAAACTGCCTTTGCCGTATTCCCCTCTTTATGCCACTCGTCGTCCCAGACGCGATTAACCTGATTTTGTGACATTGGATTATTCATTGAGTTCATAAATTTAAATATAACAATACCCGCGGAAAAAATGAAATTTCCAGTCGGTAACTACGAATTCTTTCCTAGCCATGTAATCGTATGGAGAAGTCGTGCACCCAACATCCTGTCCATAAAGAAAAGGATCATAAAATAGATAAGTGCGCCAAGTGGTACCCCAATAAGAATTGCGAATCCATCGGAAATACGTGAAAAAATTAATAACCACTCAATAAAAACGAACATGAGGATGCCCGACGGAAGTGCGTATGTCACTGCCCCCAAAACATGAAGGAGTGGTATGGAAAAATGTCTTCGCAGTGCATACAGGGACACTGCCTGGGCACACATGCTCCCAATGAGGAGGGCATAGACCGCTCCCTGCACCCCGTACGTCTCTACGAATGGAATGATGATAGTGAAGGTGACAAGCGCATTACATAAAAGAGACTTTGTGGAAACGTACGGTTTTCCCGCTCCCTGCATGAGAGAATTCACCAAGTATTCAAAAGTGCGGAGAATCCCAAGAAATATCACCACACTTGCGATGGGGACCATGCCTGCCCACCGTGTGCCGTAGACGAGCGTGATGAACTCATGTCCCAGTGCCACAAATCCAAGCGTGATCGGCCACACAAGAGCGAACACCAAACGAACATTTTCGATGAAGGCATGCCGAATATGGGAAACGTCATTTTGCAGCTTTGCAAAATAGGGAAAAAGCACATTATTGAGCACGCGTGCTATTTCCACCGACGGAAGAAGCGCCAACCCGAGCGCAAGCTGATAGTATCCAACGGACTCCGGACCAAGGAGCTTCCCGACAACAAGTGTGTCGCCCCGGCTCATGATAAAACTGATGATGGCAACTCCCCACAACCATTTTCCATATCGAAAAAGTTGCGCAATATACGACCAGTTCAATTCCAGCTTGGGTCGAAACGGATGAAATACAAAGGAAAAAAAGACAGATGCAACACGATTTCCCAGTGACCCGACGACAAGCGCCCACGGGCTCCTAAGGTAATACGCAGCAATCAACACGATGACAATTTCACTGATGACATACGAGAGATCAAAAAGAAACTTCCTCCGAAAAAGCAATTCTTTTTGAATGAGGATAATCCCCGTGTTTTCAAATCCCGTAAACAAGACGGAGAGTGCGAGTACTCTCACGAGATTTGTCAGTTCGGGCTGTTCAAAAAAGGCAGAATAATACGGCGCAATGAAGACAATGAGTAGCGCAAATACACTATGTCGTAAAATATTTGCCGTCCACACACTACTGAGATATTTTCTGACGTCCCCCTTCTCCTGTACGATCGCCGCATTAAACCCAGGCTGAAAGAGGTCAAAGATCCCGAGCGCCACCGCTGCAAGTCCGAAGAGCCCGAAATCCTCTGGGAAAAGGAGCCGTGCGAGAATAATCGTCTTAATGAAATATGCCCCCTTGATGAGAATGCGGGAGGAAAATACAAGTACCCCCCCGCGCACCGCCCCCTCATCAAGCGTCTGATATGGCGACCAGATCTTACGCCAAAATGCCAAAAATCGCCCCAGTATCATCATATACAGATAGTAACACGCTACGCACAAGCAAGGTGACGCGGCTTCTACTCTACCACTTTATAGAGGAATGCCCGCTTTCCGTAATAATTTTCCTCATGAATGAGCATAAAATATTGTTCGACTTTCTTTGCATCAAGCATATCCATAAGTTCGGGGCGTGCGACGGGAAGGTTGCGATCGTCGGCAATGATATAGTTCTGCCCGCGCTTTTGCATGATATCCCAAAGCAGGGCGGTGCTCGTTGCATTGGGGATGATCGCCCACCTCGAGCCTGCGTAAAACGTTGGCTCCGGCTTCCTTGATACAATCGTTTCTTTTTCAATGTCTTGAATATTATCTTTCATCCACAGACCGAGCTCTTTATACTCCATATCCCGATAATCCTTCGGGAGAAAAAGAATGTTTTGCATGGCAGGCAGAAGGAAGTACGCGCAAAGAAACAACACGAGTGGGGCAAGGATAAACTTGCTCCGACGTTTATCGATCGCAAATGCGTGAGTAAATTCCTCCACTCCAGCAAGAAGTCCGATTGCGATCACCGGAATGAACAAATAAAAATATTGCACCAGATAGTTTGGTGAACCCCCCTGAACAAATGCCACAAGCACTACCGGCGAGAGGAAGACCGCGAACAAAGAAAGTTCTTTGAGTTTTTTTGTAAGTAAAAATTGTCGCAACCCCAAGATAAAGAAGATTAGCCCAGCAAAACCAAACAACCGCAAAAAGGTGTGCTCCGTATTGATAAGTCCGTCCGCAAGGCGCTTCAAAAGGAGCGGGATGTCACTCAGTGCCCTGGCAAGTGCACCTTCTTCGAGTTTTGGTGGCGCTATGACCGTTGAAACACCCTCACCCGCCGCCTCATCAACGGCTTCGTAGTCTGTTGTTGAAACGATATAGGCGAGCTCATTCCCCCTCCCGGAAATTGTAAAATAACCAAGCGTGTCGTTGAGATATAGGAAATATGGTAAAGCGGTTAGAGTAAAGGCGCAAAACAAAATACCACTCGCAAGTGCCGCAACTCTTTTCCCCTGCGCACGCCAGAGTACGGCCCCGACCCAGAGCATGGCGGGGAAAACAAGAAAGAAATATTCCGGGCGGGCAAGGTATGCGAGGGCAATGGCTACACCAGAAAGAGCGATCCTGATAAACATTTTTTTCGCTCTATTTTCCTCCGCGCCGATTAAGCAAAGTGTTGCGGTGAGCGCAAAAAAACCGGCAATGATCTGTGGGGACGTCGAGACCGATGCGCTCCAAAGAAAAATACCATTTGTCGCAATGAAAAGCGCGGAAAGAATCCCTACGGTCGTCGAGTGGGCTGTTCGCCCAAGCACATACACACCCACTATTGTCATAAGCGCAATAAGCATCGAAGGGAGGTGCGCCGAGGAATCTAGTGGAAAACCGATTGCATAAATCGGAGCAATGAGTAAAGGTAGGAGGGGGGAGTAAATAGTATGTGCCACCCCATACACCGAGAGGCCTTCTCCTAGCGTGATACTCTTCCCCATTGTGGCATAAAAGACTCCGTCTGTTCCAATAATACTGTATCCCTGGTAGATATACACCATACACACCATCGCAAATATGACGATAAGCGCGAGAAGTCCCTGGATACAAAATTTATTAATATAGTGTTTCATTTAGGTAAATTTATCTGGTCACCATAGAGCTTTGGCATCTCATTAATTCGCTTCAATGCCACCTCCATGTCCACCCCAATGGTTTCAAAATACCACTTCATTGATTCAAGGCGAGGGGCATTGTCCCGCTCAGCAAGACGCAAGGCCTCTCTGCGGGTAATCACCCCTTCTCGTATCTGATTACTTCGAAAGGTATCGTTTTCCGTAAAACCTGCAACTGTATAGTAGATATAATTATAAAATGGTGCTGTTCCATCGCCTATTCTCCATGTTGTTTGCGCATCAGACGCAAGCTCCCAGTTATACCCACGAAGAACGTTGTCGATCTCCGTCTCGTTCCATGGCAAATAATCAAATAATTCAAGATATTTGTGCGACAAAAGGTAATACGACACAAAGGCGTTGATCGAATCGAGGAGTGTACTATTCAGATACGCAGGATTTTTTATGAACTGCTGTGCATAATACACAAGAAGTTTGAGTTTGCTTAACATTGATATTTTATATGTGTGTTTTTCGGGGCGAATACCACAGAATCCATATTTAAAACTTGTTTTTTCATAAGGGTTTGAAAGTAACATGATCAATGGAATGTGCATTTCATCTCTTAGTCGATTTGCGTGTGCAAAATATTCCTTATCTCCCGCCATAAATAGCGGGACTGTTCCCAATTCCGGAGCATTAAGCCATGCCATAACATTTTTTTTTATATTTTCTCGCTTCATTTTTATATCCGCAGAAACAAGAATCTGCTCAACACCCAGCGCTCCGCACATGCGGGCCTGATTGCGTCGCCCCAAATCAGTTATCATTCCCCAATCATAAGTATACGCGACAGGGTCCAGGTGAAGTTCATTCTTTATTACATGAAGTCCGTAGCTCGAATCACGGCCACCACTAAACATAACCATCACTCTTAATGCTTCATTTTGTTTTTTTTCTTTGGAAAAAAAGTTTTCTAGTTCTTCTTGGTATTTTCTTTTAATCGGCTCGTAGGAAGTACAGTAGTTACATACACCGTCAGCATCGAATGCAATAAAAGGCATTGTTTCAGGGAGAATACACGTTGCACACCTGTGCAAACGAGATATCGCAATCTTATTCATCTCGTACTCGCGAACACTTTGCGGTGCTGCTGATTCGGCCTTTGCCGTCTGGGTATTTGAGGGTGCCACCACTCCACGCAGAGCATGCTCCGTGATAACCTGCAATTTGTCGGTGGGTAAAACGTTGACTGGAGTTCCTCCCCTCTTGGACATATCAGACAGAAACACCTCTGGGCTATCCATGTTGATAATTCCGCAATAGCGCGGCGGTAATTGAGCAATGCGTACTTCCTCGTGTCTTCCAAAAAAATTTGTCTTCTGAATGAATTTTTGCAGAATTACCGACTCGGATGCAAAGCAGACTGCGTGGTCATTATGTGCCTTGGCATAGTAAAGTGACCCATTATTTGTGGCCAAAACGACAGCGGGTCTGTCTTCCATAAGCATCGCCACCGACGCGGTACCCTCAATCTGTGAAAAGACTTCTTGTGTTGCCTCGCTTAACGATAATCCTTGTTCAAGATACATGTGGAGTAATGCAGGGAGTATTTCAGTATCAACATCAAATTGACGCCTGAGAGAGGGGTGCATCTTCCATAATTCGGCGTCATTCACGATGATGCCGTTGTGGACCGTGATAACACCCTCCTTAATGACCGGTTGGTTATTCTCATTTCGTTCCATGTCTCCATTTGTCACAAGGCGCGCGTGACCGATTATCACGAGATGCGAGGAATTATTCACACCTTTCTCTTGCAAGCGAGACATCACGCGCGCAAAAGACTCCTCCTTGAGTAATTGTGAGGCGGAAAGTGGTTGCCGAAGCACGGAAATCTCGCCTCCTAGGGAAAGTGCGAGCCCGGATGACTCTCTCCCGCGCGACTCGGAGAGCAGAAACATTTGGCGAACCATATGTTCAATCTCCTGGTGCGAATACTGAGCAGGGTCAGCTATTATAATCCCAAAAATTCCACACATAAATATAGTCCTTTTATACCGAGAAATAACATAAATAGCAATTTCGCGCGCAAACACGACTTACCTTCCCACTTTCTTGTTTATTTACCGACGAAGGATTATGATGATGCACAACACATCTATACTTATGGACAAAAGAGAACAAAACGACAGAGCCCTTTTTAATAATGTTGCCACACATTATGCGCTAAAAGAGTGGTCTCCGGAGATGGCAGTCGTGAGAAAATATCAACTACTGCGTGCAGTAAAGCCGATACTGGCAAAGCTCGGGACAGATAAAATTATTACCGAGATTGCCTGTGGCACCGCCTCAGGAGCAAAGCACCTTGAGGGAAACTACGGGAAATACTATGGGATAGACTATTCAGAGCAATTGATAAAGCTGGCAAAAAAATTTCATGCGGAACGTACGGGTGTGGAGCTTCATGTCTTAAATGCAAAAGAGTTGCACAAAGACTCTCTGCCGAAAGCGGACCTCGTCCTCATACTTGGTGCACTTCATCATTTT
>JAYSSO010000111.1:0-7001 GCA_043720495.1 Candidatus Lloydbacteria bacterium
ACTCCCACACCTTGAAATCGGGGGTGGCACGGGAAACAACATACTCAAAGCTGAGGAAGTGGAGACGACAAGTACAATTCTAGAAACTATAACAGCGGAACTAAAGAAAAAAAGGGACGAAGCCTTCAATCTACAGTTTGCTGAAACACACAAGTTTGCACTACCCCGCGACACCTTAGAGTACGCGATGATCGAACCTGTGAAAATGACCACAGAGGATGCGGACGCAGAGTGGGCCGTATTTATTGGGGGCTTTGCCTCAATCAAAGAAACTTATAAAACAGAAATGCTTGATCTCGCGCGGTCAGGCAAACGTGTGCTCTTCCTCTCACCCGACAAAGGAGTTTCTCCCACGAGCGAAGACACGGACTACTTTAATGCACGGGCGGGTGCACTTCCCTCCACAATACGAGACAAAGCTTCTGCGGTAGCGCTATTGCTGGAACACCTCGGAGCAACAAACGTCAACATGATAGGACATTCGCAAGGCGGTGCGGTTGCAACAGCACTCACCGGCATGCGCCCGAAACTGGTTGATCGCCTCATTCTCGATAACCCCGCTGGCCTCATTGGTGAAGATTCTGTAAAAGATCTAATCCATCGCGTCGCAAATGAGGCAAGGGGTGAAGCAAGCGTGGAATCAACAGTGTCGCATGCGAGTGGTGTCGCATGGAAACAAATTAAAAAAATTGCTCGACTCCCCCTCTTTCGTGCAACTAAGGAAATCCCAGGAATTGCCCACACGGATATCCGGCCCATATTAGAGCAAATGCAGAAGGAAAAATCGCAAGGTCGCCTGGGGCCAGAAATTATTCTCATAAACTCGAACAACGACCAGATTTTCAAAACTGCTGACGTAGAAATGGGCCTGGGCACGGACCTACTCACACAATATGTTGACCGATGGGTTATGTACAAAGACAAGAATGCTGGTCACGGAAAAATAAATCGCCAAGACGGTGAGCTACTCACTCAGGTGCTGGGTGACGATGCACCGATACGCACGAGCGTCATCCATCAAATTATCACCGAGAAGTCTAAGCATGTAATAAAAAACGCTGAGTAATCAGCGTTTTTTATTTGGTGTGTGCTTTTTTATTTTTGGCTACACATTTAGTGCACCGGCAACCGTGGGGTTTGATGAATTCATCAAAATACTCCTTGCCATAATCGTAGGTTATTTCGTCTCCAAGCATAATATTTTTTGTAGACTTGATCCACACACGCCCTTTTATTACATCACTCTCCGCATTGCCACGACAGGAGTGGTTGGCATAGCGTGCAGTATTCCACCTTGGTGAACCGTCTACATCCATATGTTTGTTGAGATTGTAGATGTACCGGCTTTGCTTCGACTCATCAGGCTCATCAATCATAAACTTTCCTACATACTCAATGATCTTTACGCCCTTCGGTATAGGCTCCATGGCAAAAAGTCCGAAGCCCGTTTTTGAGCGACCTACTTTAAGTTTATACTTCGCGTTCGTTTCTTTTCGGAGTTCAATCATGAGTGTATGTCCGCGTATAGTACAGAAGCTGCTGGCACTGTGCAAGTTTAATGCGTTATAATGAAATTAGATTTGTTCTTTCTTAGGAAGAATTGTCATCCATAAACACTGAATATTTCAGTAGTCTTTTATTGGCAGGTATTCTTAGTCCTCTTTTCGGTCAAATTGCCCGAAGATAGGTCCAAGCACATCTTGTTCCAAAAAATAAAAAAACCACACAATGCTATCGTGTGGTTCTTGCGAGTTGCTCCATTTTTTCGAGCACAGCAATCCTGTGTGTGGTACGGGGGTGGGTAGAGAGCAGTCTAGGTATCCCCACTAACTGCACTTCACGTGAATGAATCATACTGAGTATTGAAATTAGGGGAAAAGTGTGTCCCAGAATAAGCGCTCCGAGTGCGTCGGCCGCATACTCTCGAGCTTCACTTACTCTATAGGATGAAACAGGGAGTAGTACACGAAACAAAAACATTGCTAATTTGTGTCTCTGCCTCACCACGATTACCCCTTTCTTTTTCGGTGTGGTCGGCTTCACTCCAGACTCAGTCAATAAATAGTGCTCGAGCAGTTTGAGAAATATATCCACTCTGGAGAACCACGGGCAACAGAGTGCAAACGTGAAGTTGCCCAGTGGAAGTACTGCATGGCCCAGCTCATGTGCCAGAGCACCAAGCACAGACACCGTGTCTTCCGCGTGCGCCACTTGCGGAGAGACTGCAATGATTGAGGTCTCGCGATAACCACGTAACTCCGCAAAATACGCTACGTTGCTCGCATACACAGGAATAACTGGTGTTCCACGTAAACGAGCTATTTCTCGAACGTAACTCGAGAACCTCAAGTGAAGATCTACCTCCTCATTATTTTGTGTTTTATTCTCAGTTGCTTTTTTCCAACCAAGGAATGCGCATCTCAGGTAATGAACGAAGGCTAAGGCGCCGAGAAGCACTGAGAGAGATAATGGACTATCTACTGGTGTTTTAGTGATCGTAAACAATGTCAGCAGAATGACATATCCCATCGCCGTGAAATAGAAAAAAATAAAAAAAATGGGAATGAGCAGTGTGTAAAGGTACGCTCGCACCGCCCGCATTGCCTCAGTCTCGTAAGGAAGATTGAGTTTAATGCCCAGGAGTGATAGAAGAATGCGCTTCTGCACGTGCGTGCTCCTATAGACTTCATTCTTAATTCACAATGCCTGCAAAATTGGGTATAAGCAATGCCAAAAACACCTTGACAAAACACCCAGGAATTGCAAAACGCCCACTAGTGGCGTTTTGTTGCAACAATACAAGAATTTTTAGCCAGGAACGATATTCGGTGGCATCTCCCCATCAAAGAATGCAATGAGATTTTCCGCGGCAAGCTTGGCCATGCCATCACGAGTAGGGACGGATGCGGAAGCTATGTGTGGCGTAAGCACTGCATTCTCACAATTTGCCAGCCCTGGCGCAAGTGCAGGCTCGTTTTCATACACATCAAGTCCTGCTCCGGCAATCGTACCCGCTTGAAGTGCCTCCACAAGTGCAACTTCGTCTACCACTGGTCCACGGGAAGTATTAACCAAGTATGCAGTCTTCTTCATCATCTTAAGGCGATCGGCGTTAATGAGATGCTTGGTGGAATCAAGCAGTGGCACATGCACAGAAACGACGTCTGCATCGCGAAGTACCTCGTCGACGGTGGCACAGAAACGTGCGTCTGTTTCTTTTTCAAAATCTACATTCTGCTTCACATCATAATAGATGACCTCCATGTCAAAGCCGTGCTTTGCATGATGTGCGAGACGTGAGCCGATTCTCCCTGCGCCAAGTACTCCCAAGGTTTTTCCCGCGAGATCCATACCAAGTAGCATCATTGGTCCCCATCCCTCATATTTCCCAGCGCGCGTAAGGCGGTCGCCCTCGACCGTACGCGTGGCACACGAAAGAATGAGCGCCATTGCATGCTCTGCCACAGTGTTCGTGAGGGCTCCTGGAGTGTTGGTAATGGTGATGCCGCGCTTCTTGGCTTCTGGTACATCAATGTTGTTGAAACCTACTGCGTAATTTGCAAAGATTTTTGCCGTTGGTACTGCGTCATAGACGTCTGCATTAATAGTGTCAGTGAGGAGGGAAAGTACTCCATCGTAGGGTTTCATCCGCAAAGCGGTCACCAGCTCCTCTCTCGTTAGCACTCCATCCTTTGTGCTCACATCGAGGGTAAAACCTTTGTCACGAAGCATGGCGAGGCCAAGCTCAGGAATTTTGCGAGTAACGTAAATTGTTGGCATAAGTAATTGGTTTTTTAGTAAATTCTCCACACACAAACCTTCGCAAGCCTTGTTGACTAATTGTTGACCGCACTCAACTTTGCGCGTGTCATCGGGCCAAAAAAACCTGTGCTCGGAAGCCCGAGTTTGACCTGAAGTTTAATGAGCCCAGCCTTAGTGAGTTGTCCAAAATATCCGCTCGTTAGCCCGCTTGCAAGAAATCCTTCTCTAATCAAGTGCGCTTGGAGCATCTTTACGTCCTCCCCTCGTACACCGACAGTCAGATTGCGTCTAAACGATCCCGTTCCAGCGGGCATAACTACAAGTGGCGATGCAGTTATGGGCATTTGTGTAGCAGTAAGTGTTCCCACTGTCGTTGTGGCACCTTGAGTTGGTGAGCCCACAATCACGCGTACAGTTGCATCAACTGTGCCCCCCCTACCCTTACAGGAGAGCATATATACCTGATCGCTAATCAAGTTCGACTTTACTATCGTACCTGATGTCGAAACAGTTCCACTCCAGTTTCCATCGGCAGTACAGGTATCCACTTTCTCTGTGCTCCAAGTGAGTGTCACCGCTCCCCCAGCCATTACACTATCACTCGAGAGAGTGAAGTTAAGTTTAGGTCGAAGAGCGAGCGGAACAGTAGGAGTTCCGGAGTTTCCTTCACTGTAGAGTTGAGTTGCCTCTTCCAAAGATAGTGCGCGCTTGTAGATACGCAATTCATCGAGCATTCCATTCCAGGACCCTATTTGCGGATTTGCCTCTGACGCACCGATACGATACGAAAGTGTCTGATTGGTAAAGTCTGGGAACCAGCGGCCGATATTTTCACCGGTAATAATTTTTTCCTCGCCGTTCAAATACGCTTTGTATGATTGGCCAGTTGCTACAAATACCATATGGTACCACTCGTTTTTGTTCAACACTGCACCTATTTGGGCTTTACGGTTTGCACCACTCGGATCCGTGCGAAATACGAGCTGTGGTCGTCCCTCATGGTCGACAGAGAGCGCAGCAAACACATTATTATCTGTGCTCGATTTTGCTGAAAAAATAACGTTCTGCGAAGAAAAATCGTTGAAGGTAAACCAGACTGAGAGCGAGCCTTGGCTCCCCGAAAGAATTGCGTTTGGAAGTGCAACTCCTGTTTGTGCTGTCCCGTCCATGCCGAGTGCGGTACCTGCCTTCCCCCCCGCCCAACCAAAACCAGCTGATGTGCCATACATTGCACCATTTTGCCCGCCAGTGTCGGAGACACTTCTTCCTCCTGCATCGTCAAATGCCCAATAATTAGTGTAGTCACTTGTCACGGCAAATGCGGGAGTGACCGCAAAAAACATGACTAGCACCACCAGCGCACCAAACGGTTTCATTTTTTTCATAATTATGTTATTTGCCGATTAAATACACGTTATGCGAATTATCTCGCTCATCCTTAATGACAGTATAACACAAAAAAAAGACACCGCCGTAGCGGTGCCATATGCGAATGCAAGGACAAAAGTCAAAGTGTCCAAAAGACCAAAGTGACCGAGTCCTAAGCACTAACTTGCGAGACGAGCAGAGAAACGCCGCTCTTCCCAACGGAGGGAGAGGAAGTACGCATCCCAGCTCCACCTGCCTTCAACATTCCGATAGAGGCCGAGCACGCAACGGCCGCCGAGCGGATAGACGAGAACCCTGCCAAAGAAATCGAGGTACGTGATGCCGCGCTCTTTGTACAAACGCTCGAGCAACTTCTGCTTCTTTTCTTGGAACAATGCGACGCCAAAGCGTGGGTCGAGGCGGATGCCACCAAGCGTGATAAGGCGACGTAGTTTCTCCTCGCCGTTGATGTGTGTCTCTCCTTCGCTGCAGCAGGTCTCGTACAGCACCTTCGAGAAGTCTGCTTCCGCGAGGGTGAGCGAGCGTAGGTCGGCGTCGACATCTGCAAACTTCCAACCCATGCCAATGAAGGTGCCAGGATCGAGGTCTATGGGATGGACAGTGTTTGCCTGCCAACTGGGTCGCATGGCAACAAACTTGCGGAGTTCGGTTTCGACTACACCCCCGTTGTCTCCGAGGAGCATGTTTTCCACTTGCTGTCGCAGGGCGGAATGTTTCCGCAGTGCATTTCTGAGCATGGTATCCATGGTCAGTTTCCTTTCAGGATTGCTCAAGCCTTACCGAAATGGTTGCGCCAGAGCAGAAAAGGGCGGATGGATTAAACTTTTGTAAGCTTAGCTTCCAAAAACTCCGCAATTTTCTGCTCTGGCGCATACTTTATACTAATGAACATACTACACCATCACATCACACTTCTATGAAATATACAAGTTTTATAAATCTTGACTTGCTGAGACAAAATCTCCACCCAGTGAGTCAGTATCGAGTTTCCCATCGCGTGCATCAACTGCGATTTTCAGCTGATGTGCGAAGATGTTGTTTGCACCTATCGTATCATTGCGATTGCCGGCCCAATACTTGAGAACAGGATCTTGCAGGGCACGCGAAAATGAAAACGTCACACCCCATGGATACGGACCATACTTTGCAATTGCATTCAAGTTAAGAAAAGCCTGTGTCGGAGTTTGTCCACCTGAAAGAAAGACGACTCCGCCTAAATCTTGGGGCACAAGATCGCGAAGCACACGTGCAGTACGTGTTGCTACATCCTCCGGGTCCATGTCATTTCCTGATTCTCTACCGGGAATAACCATGCTCGTCTTCAGTATGGCACCAGGCATATATACTTTATACTCTTTCATAAACGAAAAGAGCATCGAATATACGCGCTTAACGACCTCCTCACATTCCTCTATGGTGTGCGTGCCATCAAAAAGCACTTCCGGTTCCACCATCGGGACAATGTCGTTGTCCTGACAAATACGTGCATAACGCGCAAGTGCGAATGCATTTGCTCCAATCAGGTTATCTGTAGGAATACCCATGTGTCCTAAACCAGGAGATGGTGGCGCAATCGCAATAACCGCCCGCCACTTTGCAAACTTGGCCCCTGCATCTTTGTACTTCGCCATACGTTCTGGAAGCGTATCGAGCCCTTTCGTCACTTTCTCACCAGGAAACCCAGGGAGATCGGTAAGACCTTCATCTACCTTTATTCCCGGAAGAATGCCATTCTCAGCACAATACTCGCGCAGTAGTTTCCCCTCTTTGGTCGATTGCCAAAATGTTTCGTCGTAAAAAATGACGCCGGAGAGGATTCCCTTGGCTTCTGGCGTGGTAATGAGAATTTC
>JAYSSO010000112.1:0-6947 GCA_043720495.1 Candidatus Lloydbacteria bacterium
CAACAAGGGTGCGGACGAAACCTTCGCGAGTGCCTGTAAAGCGCATCTTATACGCCGAAAGCCGAATGCGATAGCCAAAGTAAAGGACGAGTAGCAGAAATAGTATAAAAAACACAATATCAATAAAATGAAATTTGAGTGCACTTAGACCAGCAATGATGCTCCACATGCTCCCTAACAGCAGAAAGACATAGCACCCGAGCGCAATATCAACAAGTATTCCCTTTTTCTCTTTGGATAATTCAATTCTCGGAAGTGCACCACCAAAGACGATATCCTCAGTAAGCGACACCGCTCGATCGGTATTCTTTTTGTCTGTAGCTCGCACACCACCAGTAAGCAAAAGCAAGAGTACGGGGTGAAAAATAAGGTTAATAGAAATGGCAACATAATTGATTGAGTGCTTCAAGAGTACTATATATACAGATTCTACCGCTACAGCAAGCATGGCCTTTGTTGCAAAGATGTAGAGAATCGACTGTACTGATCGACGCCTTACTCGTGTCATATTTTCATCATATCGTTTTGTGGCATACCCACGGAGCATGGATCGAAATGACTGGCGATCGACCATAAGTGCCTCGACACCTGAACCATATTCACGTACGGCATCATAAACCAGTGTGTGTGCAATAGAGAGATTGTGCAGACGAGGCAGCAAGGTAGGCCCGAATGGGTGATCAATCATGTTATTGATGCGAAAAATTTCCTTACGAAAAATCTGGGCAAGTAGTGGCGCGGGATATTTTTTTTGATCATCCCAGTCCGGGTGTGCAAATAGCCAAAGCTTATAACGGAGTAGTGCACTGTCCGCTGAAAATAGACTTCTCCATGAGGCAACATAAAAGAAAATACCCTTTTTTTCTTCGGTAAGTTGAGTAAAGGCATCTCCAACTGTGTTTGCAATTCCCGAGCGGGCCATCATCACCACAATACCCTCCTCGCGGGTTGTATCATAAAGCGCATCTTCAAGCGCACCTGCGATAATGTCCAGCAAGAATCTGCGAATTTGATGATACTCCGCAACATCAACTTGTTCTCGAAGCGCATCTGAGAGTGCGACAAACGCAACAAGTGAGGTATAGGCGTGTTCCAGGCGTTCCGCACCAAGCTCACCCTCACGCAAGTAGCCACCACGCTCAAGGTCAGCGATCATGGTGTGGTGTAATTTTTCTGCATCCGCACTAAAGAGGGACACACGACGAATGGCGCGTCGAATGGCATAGCGTCTGAAAAAATGTTCCTCTTTATTATCAACTGCAAAGCGCAGTCGTTCATAAAAAACTCCGATTTCTCGTGAAAGCACTGTTGTCTCAGTCGCGCGCACTTCTCCTGTTGCCTCCTTCACATCATGCGTCTCATGTGCGCGAAGGTACGCAACGAAATCTTTCATGTAAAGGCTTAATGCCGAATCGTTTTCCACCGTGTCATTATACCGCACCGCTGCCAGACTGCTCAGGCTCGCCAAGCTGCTCTATAAAACGTTGCTGCTCCGCTGTGGTTTGCAGATGAGCAAACTCACGAAATTTCCCTCGACCAAACGTATCATTAAAAAGTCGTCCAAACGGAAGGATGTTGCCCGTAAATGCGCCCTTCGTGAGCATCGAAAAGAGCTCCTCATCCGCCTCTTCTTGAGTCATATTCCCAAAACGTTCTGGGGCAGAATCATACATTTTTTCAAAAAGATAATACATGAGCTGTTTCTCTTTGAGGTAGGAGGTGGTGAGCGTCTCTCCATTTTGAGGATCTGAATACCAATATGGACGATCGTAACGATCTGGAGTAAGCTGTCGCTTCTCAATCACTTGTTGTACGTTTTTATTTCGTGTTTTTATAAAATTTCCAAAGATCGGATGCTGCTCTGGAATATCTCTCACCATCCTGTTTGTTAACTCTTCGGTGACCGCCTCATTGAGGCCATTCAAGAATGCATCGCCACTTCTTTCTTTACTATTTCGCACGTTCAGCCCCCTTCGACGAACAGCGATATTTTGTCTCCCCTGCCCATCACGCCAAACCTCGATTGCGCCATATGCGTGTGCATGCACAAACTCGTGAGTAATGACAGACAAACGATCAATAGGGTGGGCGCCTTCTCCGACACCAGCGAGTATTTGCTGTCCGTACATGTCATGCTTACCCATTACGCGCGGTGGAAGGGCCGACGGGTCGAGCAATTTTACCTGCTCGGGAATAACGGCATACTCAGGAAGGCCGTATGACTGACGAATTTTTTGTAACTCACTCCCAGCATATTCGATAGCACTCAGGTCAAACACGTTTTTCTCCTTTTCGCCGGAGTATGGAAATACTGCATTTTCGTTAATCTCAAAAATGTGCTGGAGAAAGAACTGGTCGGTATCCTCAACTCTTCTACCCACCCCCACAATATCAGCATTTGTTGGGAGAAGAAGTCCGTGCTGTTGCGCCTCGCGCACAAGAGTCACTGCGAGTGAGGAGTGTTTTTTTGCGATCGCGCGGATCATGGTAAAAAAATCTGGAGAAAGAGGCCCCTCACCTGAAACTATTTGTGCGGTAATTTCGGGATGTTCCGCCACCCTCTTCGCCAACTCCGAGTCTCCTAGTTCCTCGAGAATATAAGCATGAATTGCTTCTGGGCTCTCTGAAAAACTATTTTCTTTTGCGGTGGCCGTGGCGACGACTTTATCTGCAGGGAAACTGGTCACCGCGTGTGTACTCCCATCTTCCATGACTTCATTTTTCTCTATTGGAACAAGCGTCCAATTGGGGGCCTCAATATTTTGTCCACGCCCACTCCAAGTTTCTTCAATTGCCCGGTCGTATGGTGATGAAGGCTCATTCTGCATATTGCGTCATTATTTCAATCCCACTCTCAGTAATTGCAACCGTATGCTCGAAGTGTGCTGACAGAGAGCCATCCTCAGTGACGATAGTGTAGCCGTCCGGCATAAGGGCGACGTCGTCGCTACCGAGCGTAAACATTGGCTCAAGCGCCAAGATCATACCTGCCTTGAGTAGTGGGCCGGTTCCCTTCGTGCCATAGTTTGGTACATACGGGTCCTCGTGTACTGCGTGCCCAACACCATGCCCGCCAAGCTCGCGCACTATTCCATAATTATGTTTATGAGCTACTCGCTCTATGGCGGCGCCAATGTCACCGATACGCCCGCCTATTCGCATAGCCCGAATGCCTTCATTTAAGGAAATCTCTGTTTGTTTAATGAGGAGAAGTACTTCAGGTGGAACTTTTCCGACGGGTATCGTAAGCGCCGCATCGGTAATCATTCCCTTGTGTGTAAGCCCCAGATCAATAGACACAATATCTCCTTCGAGAATAACTCTAGAACCAGGAATCCCATGGACAATTTCATCATTCACAGAGACACAAAGTGATGCAGGGAAAGGTTTACGCGCACCATGAGGAGTGTAGTTCTGAAACGGCGGCGTATCCCCCGTCTCGCGAATAAGTCGTTCGGCCACCTCATCGAGATATTTTGTCGTCACGCCTGGCTTTATTTCGCCCGCAACTAAACGCAAAACCCGCGCGAGTCGTTTCCCCGACTCCCGCAACAGGTCAATTTCTTCATTTGTCTTAATCTTCGACATGAGCGCATACTAGCATTCTTCCAAAAAAGAAAAAAGCATCTACGCAAGCAAGGCATTACGCCCCAAAAACCTGAGTCATGATGTCGCGATGAACGATTTCGATGGGTTGTTCACCATTTACTTCGATAAAGTCGTAATCACGGTCTCGACGGAATTTTTCAACCGCGGGAAGCACGTCCCGCTCAAACCATGCCATACGCTTTTCAATACTCTCGCGCGTATCATCTGCACGGTTTTCTTTTTGAGCACGGGCAAGGAGATGCCCGGTCGACCATTCTTTGGATACCTTAATATACACGACGACTGGTCGCTCGCGTCGATAAAATTTTAGTGCAATATCAAGATTGCCCGCCTCATTTAGCGAACGCGGGGAGCCATCTATAATAAGGTGCTCATTACCAGTGAGATTCTCCACAAACGTTTTGGACCAAATATACATAGCCAGGAAGTCCGGGGCTCGCTCACCATTGTCTATTGCTTCCTTGGCGATGCGTGCGGCCTGTGAGTCAGTTTTTATGAATTCACGAAAATGCTGTCCGGTTTGAAGATAAAATATAGGAGTGTTCGGAGTTTTCTTTAGTAACTCTTCCCGCAAAAGCGCGACCTGTGTTCCCTTTCCCGATCCCGACGAGCCGATAAAAATAAAAGTTTCTTTATTCATGGATTGAGTGTAGCAAATATTTTATGAAACAAAAAACACCCCCATGTGTGGGGTGTTTTTTATACCATCTATTTTAAAAACTTTCACAATTTTGATGCTATTCAATTTTTTCGAGTCGGAAGTGTTCGACGGGGTGTACGAGGGGTACATCCCTCGAACCTTTCGATGATGAAAAAGTTGAAGGGCGCAAAATTTGGAAGTTTTAGTACTCTCTCATGCTCAACTGTGCATCGAGTTTCTTGATGAGATCAAGAACTACCGACACGACAATGAGGAGAGCAGTACCGCCAATCGCGAGTGATTGATTTCCGGTGTATGACTGCATCGCAAGTGGGAGTACAGCAACAGACGCAAGAAAGAGTGCTCCAGCAAATGTTGTGCGTGTCAGAATCTTTGCAATATGTTCTGCAGTGGCAGACCCAGGGCGAACACCGGGGATGAACGCTCCGGACTTCTGAAGGTTGGTTGCGATCGCATCAGGATCAAACGTGACGGCTGTATAGAAGAAGGTAAATAGGAATACCAAGATGAAGTAGCAGATAGAATAAATCCAACCACTCGTGAGATTATCCGTAAGAAATGCACCAATCATCTGCGCTGTGGGGTTCGCAAGTCCAGAAAGAAATCCTCCAATCAGCTGAGGAAATAGCAAAATGGAGAGTGCAAAAATAATAGGGATGACTCCTGCCTGGTTCACACGAAGAGGCAGGTACGTGGAGACACCACCATACGTTTTACCTCCACGCACACGTTTGGCATACGTAATAGAAACGGGACGCTCCGCCTCCGTCATCACAATGACACCCGCAATAATAATCACCGCAATCAAGGTGAAACCAATATAGAGCGGAAGATCTTGAGGATTATAGGTGGCGAGAATTCTCGTTGCGGCGGTTGGGATGCTGGCCACAATACCCGCAAAAATGATGATGGATACACCGTTGCCGACACCAAATTCAGTAATAAGCTCACCCAACCACATGAGGAAGAGAGAGCCTGCGGTGACGATAAGTACATTCACAAATAACTGAAACGGGTTGAGGTCACCGAGCACACCCTGCCTTGCAAGAAGCACCAGAAGACCGTACCCCTGAAGAAGCGCGAGTGGAACAGTAAGAAGTCGAGAGTACTGAGTGAATTTCTTTCGGCCAATCTCTCCTTCCTCGTGGTACATCGCCTTTAATTTGGGGGACATCATCGTGAGCAGTTGCATGATAATAGATCCGGTAATGTACGGACCGACACCAAGCATGACGATGGAAAGATTTGAGAGTCCCGAACCAGAAAATACATTCAAAAGCCCAAGAAACTGATTGTTCTCAAAAAACTGCTCGAGTGCGACACGATCGACACCAGGAATTGGAATCGCTGCGCAGATGCGAAACACGACGAGTGCACCAATCACGAAGAAAATGCGCTTACGCAAAATCTCATCGGTAAACATCAGTCGTAGTTTGTAGAAAAAATTGTTCATATTTCAGTTTATGCGGGGCATCTGTTATTCAATCGTTCCTCCCGCCGCTTCGATCGAGGATTTTGCAGCTAAAGAGAAGAGACATCCCACCACCACCACCTTCCTGGTAAGTTTCCCTGTTGCAAGAATCTTAATCTTTGGCATCTTCCCGCCAACACGGTGAACGAGCTTTTTCGCAAGCAAAGTTTCAGGATTTACTGCATCTCCTGCCGCAAACTCTCGCTCGATAAGAGCCAAGTTGACTGGTTGTGGTTTTACTTCGAAAGACTTATTTTTGTAACCGCGGAGTTTTGGAAACTTCTTAATCACGTCGCGAAGCTGAGGGCGAATACGGTGACCTGCTCGGGCCTTTTGACCCTTTGTACCACGACCCGCAGTCTTTCCGCGCTTGCCTCCACGGGCAACACGCTTATCATTCTTGTTTTTATGGACGCGTTTTAATGTATTGAGTTGCATATATCTTGTAAATTAGTTATCTCCCGCAACCAGGGCGTCGGCAACTCCCTCTTTCGTGCGACGTGCACGAGGGCGAAGTTGTGACAGCGCGGAAAGACTTGCGCGAGCCATATTCAATTTATTTTTTGAACCGCTGCGAATTTTTGCCGATACATCGGTAATCCCCGCAAGTTCGAGAAGATTTCGCACTGCAGAACCAGCAACAAGTCCGCGCGATGGGGCGGGCATGATTTCTACAACCGCGCTAGATTCTTTTGCACTCACCTGGTGAGGTATCGAATTGGTCTTTGTAAGCTTTACGGTAATCATGTGCTTCTTGGCATCTTTTACTGCCTTGTCCATGGCCATCGAAATATCACCTGCTTTTCCGGTGCCGACACCTACTTTCCCCTTGCGATCACCGATGATCATTGCGACAGAGAACGAAAAACGTCGACCTCCCGCAACAACGCGAGCAACGCGACGTACGTCAATAGATTTCTGATCAAACTCAGGCTTTGGTCGTTCTGCACGAGGCCCGCGTCCGCCACCACGTTTATCAGTTGGCTTCCCACCTCCACGCCCAGAGCCTGCACGGAATCCTCCGCCACTTCCACCCATCGGTCGAGATGCTCCTCCTGCACCTCCGCCTCCAGGTCGTGCAGTAAAAGTTCGTGCCGGTGGAGCTACAGGTGCGACTGGTGCTGGTGTTGATTGTTGTGTTTTTTCTTCCATAGTTGTCATGACTCTACTTATTAAAATTGGAGTCCACCTGCGCGGGCTGCATCA
>JAYSSO010000113.1:0-1109 GCA_043720495.1 Candidatus Lloydbacteria bacterium
TGTCTAACCCCACATACATCCTGCACTCCTGTTCTTAATTGAAACATGAGGATATTTAACATTTGGCGCGGCGTGAAAGGTTCTAGGACTTTGTGCGAACGAGGCATACGCTTTCGGTATATGATCACCGATCAAGCACAGGAGCGGGCGAAGATATTAACATTCTGGCAACATCATGGATTGGCTGCCACCAAGGACGCATATGTGCTCTCACTGCGCACACTCCATGACTGGAAAGCACGACTGAAGCAAGGGGGCGGCAAGCTTGAGTCGCTCAACCCTGTGTCACGTGCACCAAAGACAACCCGCAAGCGTACGTGGGACACACGTACACTGGAGGAGATACGTCGACTCCGGGAGAAGTATCCCAACCTCGGACCAATGAAGATATATCCACTCTTGCGTACATTCTGCAGGACCACTGGCGTACCTTGCCCCAAGCCAATCACCATCGAACGACTCATCCATGACATGGGTGGACTCCGCATGTTCCCCACACGTATCACGGGCACGGGGAGAGTGAAGCAGGTGCTCACCCCCGTTGTCCGCAAACCGAAAGCATTCAAGGCGGAATACCCTGGGCACTGTCTCGCACTCGATACTATCGAACTGCGGACCTTGCTCGGAGAACGCTGGTACATTGTCACCGCTGAGGATATCTATACACGCACCGCATTTGCCTTCCTCACCCGCTCACACGCCTCCTTGGCTGCACGCGCAATACTCACGGAGGTGCAGGCTCGCTTTCCGCATATCATCGATATTGTCCTCACGGACAATGGGAGTGAGTTTAAGAAGCACTTTGCAAAAGAAGTGACCGAGCTTGCCATCACCCACTATCACACGTACCCACGCACCCCAAAGATGAACGCACATATCGAACGATTCAATCGCACCATTCAAGAGGAGTTCACACGCTATCACATGGGACTCCTGTCGGTGGATAGGGCACAGTTTGAGATGAAGCTTGAAGCATATCTCCGCTTCTATAACACCGAGCGCGTACACTGTGCATTCAAGAACTTGCAGTCACCATACCAGTTCATGGTACAGTCAGAGGAATTAATCGCTTTAACGGACGGGAAGTGCAGATTGGGGTGAGGTTATAC
>JAYSSO010000114.1:0-20622 GCA_043720495.1 Candidatus Lloydbacteria bacterium
TTTGCTCGCAACGACAGATATTCATTTCGATTCAGAAAATAAAATCTTTGCAGGTGAATTGGCGCTTTCGGGTGAGATTCGGTCGATTCGCGGAGCACTGGGAATCGCAAGTGCGGCCAAGTCACTCGGAATAAAAGAAATCTTTGTACCTAAAGAAAATGCGCGAGAGGCGGCGCTCGTGTCAGGAATTGTCGTGTACCCAGTTACTTCACTCAAGGAGGTAATAGCGCATTGCACGAAAGATGTAAAAGGCGAGGTGGCACACAAGCGAATCACTCCCGTGGAACAAACCCCGCTTATTGATACCCGTGATATACGTGTACATAGTGCGTGGGGTGACATACGCGGACAAGAAAGTGCGAAACGTGGCCTCATGATAGCGGCGGCAGGTGGCCACAATATTGCCATGTGGGGACCACCCGGCACAGGGAAAACAATGCTTGCAAAAGCGTTCACTGAACTACTTCCTCCACTTTCTGAAAAAGAAGCCCTCGAAGTTACTGCTATTCACTCTGTTGCTGGCGCCCTTACTGGCGGAATAATTGCCGTGCCACCAATGCGCGCGCCACATCATACATCGTCATATGTTTCGATTATTGGA
Source organism: Candidatus Lloydbacteria bacterium (assembly GCA_043720495.1). Lineage (GTDB taxonomy): Bacteria > Patescibacteriota > Minisyncoccia > Phycocordibacterales > UBA6899 > MHLP01. The sequence continues at coordinate 602 of JAYSSO010000114.1, forward strand.
GGTGGAGCGACACCCAAGCCGGGCGAGGTCACACTCGCGCATCATGGTGTGCTTTTTTTGGATGAATTTCCGGAGTTTGATAAGCGGGTAATTGAATCGCTCCGACAACCACTAGAGGAGGGGTATGTACATATTGCGCGGGCGAAAGGCACAGAGCGTTTCCCTGCGGAGTTTATTCTCATCGCCGCAATGAATCCCTGCCCGTGTGGATACTGGGGCGATACCAAGAAAGCTTGCTCATGTGCGCCAGGTGCTATTTCCAAATATCAACGTAAAATTTCCGGACCCATTATTGACCGCATTGATTTATGGATTGAAGTTCCTCGTTTGGCGCACGACACACTATCCCTCGGGAAACGTGCAAAAGGCGACGGGGGACTGCAGAAATTGCATGATGATATTCTGCGCGCACGCCACCACCAAGAGAAACGGTTCGCGGGAACAAGTATTACACACAATGCGAAAATGAGTGTGCATGCACTCGATAAGTTTATTCACCTTACAGATGCGACGACACTTCTCCTCAATGAGAGCGCGAAGAAGCTTGACCTTTCACCACGTGCGTACCACCGAGTCATTAAGCTCGCACGCACGATCGCCGACATTGACGAGTCGCGTCACATCGGTGACGTACACATTCTTGAGGCACTACAGTATCGCCCGAAAAGATTGTTCGGGTGATACGAAATGACTCATTTATTAAAAATCAATTACGCTAGTACGAGCGATAGCAATGGTTAACGTAATTACATTATTCGATTGCGAAAACTACTTTAGCCCGAAGTGCTCTCGAATTTTCTTGTCATTCTCGATTTGTTCCATGACTCCGTACAGCACCTCGGAACCAATTTTGTAGTGTGCTTTGAGTAAGATGAGTAGTGCCTCCGAATCATGGGGGTACATCCAAAGACTATTCTGCAGTCTATAGAATCCAAAGGTACGCAAAAGTCCCGCAAGCTTCATTCGTAGTGCCTTCCGATCTTCTTTGATATCGTAGGTCACTATTCGCCAGCGCTTATCCCAACGCCCATGCTTTCTTGAGTCAGGAGAATGAGCAACCATTCGTGCAAGTTCGTTTTTTCCCTCGTCTGTAAGTCGCACACGCTTACCGCGAGGAGTGCTCTCAATCATGATCAGCCCCTTAGAAGAAAGCTTGTTGAACGCAGTATCAAAAAGATAGCGGGGATTCTGCTTTCGACTTTTTCCTCCATCAAACATTCGCAGTACTCTCATTGCGTTTGGAGCAAGGAGCACCAAGCTCAAAAATCCGGCTGTTGCGATGGTGTGGAGAATGACATGTTGGATATTCGTACGAATCCTCACTTTGCGCGCCTCCAATTCAACCTTTTTCCTCATATTTCCATTATATCACGCCACATCAGAATTACGCTAACCATTGCTATCGATAGAGTTAACGTAATTGTTTGGGGTTGAAATTTGAGTGAAGTCGATTGGTGTGCGACATCTCATTTCCTCCAATTGAGCCATTTCGGTTTTGGTGTAGACTCAAATACATGCACGAAGGAACACTCACAGGGGGAACACCATTAATGCCAACATCGGAGGAATTGCCGGTCGCAAGAGAGCATGAGCAGATCGCTCAAGAACAAGAACTCGATCTGCGTGCGCAATTCTTGTCAGGCGCATCGTCACCTGAACAATTTCTTGCTGGAATTTTTTCGGCAGACCAAAGTGATGAGACACGTTCAAGTGCTGAAAATAACCTCTCGTTCCTCGACGATCCGGAAATCGTTGCTCGTTTACAAAATGACCCAGAGCATAAAGATGAATATCAAAATGCGCGCTCGCTTTCTGCTTTTCATGTTGCTCAACAGCGATTAGTGTCGGGAGATATTTCGGGGGCGACGCCTTTTCTTGAAATAGCAGACAGCGCGGCAACCAATGTTGCGTGGGAAAATTATGGGGGTTGGCAAAATTACATCAAAGCAACTATTGCATACGCAAAAAGAGATGTTAATGAATTATCAAGGATTAGCGATGGGTTACCTGTGGGCGATTCATATAAGGAAGTGCTCGAACGGCTAAAAAGCGGTCTTGGCGGTGGCACCATCAATTATCTTCGTGACTATGGGAGTGGGTAGTGTTGTGTTCACTATGCAATTTCGCGCAAGAAACCCAGCGTCTCTCGTAGTCGCAGCTTGAGGCCACACCACCCTCGATACTTCTCTTTGAGCAAACCATTTTTATCGTAGAAAATTATCCACCAATTTTGTCCGTTTAAATATCCAATAATTGCACCAAAGAAGACTAGTCCTCCTTCGATATATTTTGCGGAGTTTCCGTCTACCTTCATGTCAGTTGTTATCATGTGCAAGATCAGATGGATGCAGATAAAAGCAAGCCACATAAAGCCGGCACCAAAAACAGTTGCAAAAAGTATGTAGCAATAATATTTCATTCGTGACATTGTTCTTTAGCAAGTGAAAAATTATTGAATCTCGCGCTGAAGTAGTAACTTTCTTACTTTGTCTCGCAATCCATGAGTATTCGTGATTCGCTGTAGATTTAGATCTTTACTATCTTTGATTGAACCGATAATTCCTAGCGTATCTTCCTTTTTGTAAACGTACCCATCTGCTCTGGTAATGTCGCCACCCTCCGCTAGGCGTCTCATGAGACTTTGTATGTCCGTCGCTGACTCAATTCTACTGGTAAACAATTCACTTTCACTAAATTTTTTGTATCGATAACTACCAGCTTCTGCCGTGGCAACTTGTTCCACGATTGGAACAGGTCGAGAAGCGACAACTTCGTGGGGCGCAACATCAACCTTGAGTGCCTCTGTTTGAGCACCCAGTGCCTGTCGAATTTCCTCAATTTTTGGTTGTGCGTCAGCAAAATCTGTTGCTTGTGCGACTTCCGCAATTCTATTATTTTCGGCAATTTGACCCATTGCAGCTACTCGAGATTCTGCTTGCTCTGGGGTTTCAAGCGAAAGTTCTGCTGTCCCTCCTTGCTCAATGTTATCTAAAATCTGCCCTTCTTGTGCGACCATTGTGGTATCTCCACCTGTAATTTCTATTGCCATAATATATTTTACTATATCACCAATCACATGAATACTCACGCACTGGGTGCATCTTCGAAAGAGAACACGCACTACAAAGAAGTAGGGGTGGTGGTAATATTATTTTTTGAACGAGCGGATTGTGAAAAGTTTGTGCTCGATGGGGTCTATGGGTCGGAGGTGTTTTGAAATCTTTTTCGGCATAAGTGAATAGTGGCGAACATCACAAAGCGCCTCGGCAACCATCCACGCATCTTTTCCCGTTATCCAATCCTTCGCGGAAAATCGCATAAGGTTAAGCGGAGCTCCGTAGGAACGGAGAGTTTTTTGCCCGTGTGCATTATAATATTCATGGACATAAGTCATAACGAGCTCGCGAATGGTGCGATAGATGGGATCGCGAAAACGTACGTACGGATGATTACTTTTTGAAATTGCCCCCCACAGCCCATCACGCCGAAAAAGTGCAATGACGTGATCGTCATCATGCTCCGCCGAAAGATCAAGAAGGAGCGGGCAGTCACCGTGTATCCACAGTGCGAGCGCAGCGAGCAGGGCACCTTCCATGCACAGCGCACGATTCGTGCGCAACACTTCACGAATGGACATGCAGGAATCTCCATCAAGTTCAAAATTCTGAGGAATCGCCGAAACAAAAGTTTGTATTTTTTCGGGTGTACTCAATTTTCGTAACACAGAAAGCTCCCTCATTGTCAGTCCAATTTTGGTATTATCAAATTTTATTTTCTTCACAACCCCAGTGTAGCAAAAAAGAGGAGAAATCTCCTCTTGTTTTCGAGCTAAGGCTCAACACATGCGCGCAACGTTTCGCGAAGTGATAGACTGCACCCATCTTTGGTTGGTCAGTTGAACAATTGCGGTGGCGGTAAACTTTCCAGGAAACATCGTGTTATTTTTCGTCAAAATTGTCAGGTCAAATTCTTGCATGTCAGAAGCCAAGTATGCGATCCGTATTTTTCTCGAAATTCCACATTGGGAATTGCTTTATCAAAACAATCTACCTTGATAATGTTTACGTGATCGCCAATTCTCATTTCCATGTGCACTCCCTTTTTCGGTCCGATACAAGACTAGCACTCATGGACAACTTCTTCAAGGTCGGGACTGTTTCCGAGGAGACACCTTTCAAAGCCAAGGAGTCACCTCCGAAACTAAAAAGCGCTGAAGGCTCGAACAACGAAGAAGTTCGCCCAAATTAAAAAGGGTTGCGGGAAATCCGTTTTAATTTCAGATGAGATGCGAAGTTCTGGACCGTTTCGGTGTTCGAAGGGGCGTACTCATCGTACGTCCCTCGAACCCGAAATCGGGAAGAACAAGTAGATCGCTGAAATTAAAACGGATTCTTTGCGCCGCGGACTTCGAAGTGGAGATGGGTGCCTGTACTTCTCCCCGAATTCCCCTCATACCCGATCAACTGCCCCTGCGCCACGTAGGTACCCGCGGACACTGCATTTCCCTTGAGATGTCCATACAATGTCTGTGTGCCATTTGAATGCTTTATCACGACGTAATTTCCATATCCCCCATTGCATCCGCGTGACTTACATCCGTCCTTTGAGATAATGACTTCGCCTGCGGCGGCGGCTGAAACATAGGCACCCAATCCGTCATGGGAAACGAGATCAATGCCGTTGTAGCCATGGAGGCCCTGAGTTCTCCGATAGTTTGCAAGCGGAGCCTTATAGTACCCCTCATAATTTGGGCCAGATGCGTTACGGAGCTTCGATGTCGTCTTTGATTTTGGTTTTGGGGCGACTACGGGAGTGACGATCTCTCCGTCCGGAATAATCACCAGTGAACCGAGCGCAAGGACGCCTCCTTCCTCAAAACCATTATACGACCGAATTTCGTCCTCATCTCCTTTGTACTTTTTTGCAATACTCGCGATTGTATCTCCTTTTTTCACTGTGTACTGCACTCCAGTAACAGGAAGAATAGCCAATGTCTCGCCAATGACAATTTTTCCTCCTCGGGCGATATTGTTGGCCCATACTATAGTATTAGCAGAAACATCAAACATTTTTGCAATTGAGGCGATGGAGTCTCCTTCACGTACTGTATAAATACTAATCTGCCCCTGATTCTCGACTCGGTTGTCGACATCAGGAAGTCCACCCTCGGGTCCAACGTCTGCCAAAAGTGCAGATTCTCCCACCGTCATAATCTCCGGAGTAGTCGTTGCATAGGCGGTACTGAGCCCTATGGATGCAGAGAGCAGGGCCATATTTTGGGAATTAATCAATTGCTCTTGAGTAGACACTTTAGAGAAAATATCTTCAAAAATGGAAAAAAAGCTTGCATAAGCCACGGTCACAGGAATGACCAAAAAAACAAACATGGAAAGAGCAAGTGTCCTCCACGAGAGTGGGGAAGCCGGATAACTATGAAGTAGGTCATCGAAAATTTGCGATGACCGCATGTGGGGGTTTTGTGATGCGATAAGCCTTTTTTATTACTCACTCAATCTTGCGGGTATACCCCGTTGGTCTTTTTACATGACTTTGGGGTTTTGCAGCCTTGCTATCGTTTGACAACCGTATGAAAAGATTATATCTAATTACTTTTCTATTAGTCAATGAAAATTCACCAGAAAATCATAAATCAGGTGAAACAAATATCTTAAAAAACGGCTTCAAATAAGGATATTATGCTTGGTGTCAATTTTGCTTAGCCGATTTCTGGCTTAAGATGGCCGTATTTAAGCTAAAAATATGAATACTGAGTGAATGCAAACCGTGGCTTAAAATAACAATATTCTGTGACTGTGAAGATATTGCCAAGTAGTGTTAATATGATGGCTAATGTATTCCGAGAAAAAAACTGTGGATCTTCTGGCAAACCTTAACCCGGCCCAAAAAGAAGCCGTACTGGCCACTGAGGGTCCAGTGTTGATTGTTGCTGGTGCTGGAGCAGGAAAGACCAAAACGCTTACCCATCGGATAGGCCATCTCATAGAGAAAGGTGTCCCCGGTGGTGCCATTCTCGCTATTACCTTCACCAATAAGGCGGCAAAAGAAATGCGGGAGCGGGTATTTGCCATCCTCGACCTCCCTCCATCTAGTGGACACTGGGGAAGAAGGCGAGACGTCCCATTTATTGGAACGTTTCATGGTCTGGGAATTTCCATTCTGAGAGAAAAAGGGGAAATCATGGGTATTTCACGCAGTGCCACAATTTTAGCTCAAGATGAATCCCTGAAGCTCATTAAGCAATCAATGGCAAAGGCAGGGGTTGACCCAAAAGCCTGGGAACCAAGAAAGCTACAGTCGCTCATTTCAAAACATAAAGGCAACCTCGGGACAGTAGCAACGATTGCGGAATCAACCACCAATCGCCACCTTGCACAGATACTTGAGCGCGTATTTGCCATCTATGAGCAAATGCTTCGAGATACTCATGTGCTTGATTTTGACGATCTGCTTGAGAAAACCGTGCGCCTCCTTGAAACCCATCAAGAGGTGCGCGCATACTATCAGGCGGTTTGGAAATATATCCACGTTGATGAGTATCAAGACACCAATCAAGTACAGTACCAATTGGTGCGACTACTTTCGGGAGTAGAACGCAACGTGTGCGTGGTGGGTGACAGCGACCAAAATATTTATAGCTGGCGTGGTGCGTCAATTGCAAATATTTTGAACTTCGAAGAGGACTACCCGGGAGCGCGCGTCATCTTACTTGAGCAAAATTATCGCTCGTCGCAAAACATTCTCACCGCGGCAAACAGCGTAATTGCAAAGAACACGATGCGGAAAGATAAAAAATTGTTTACCACAAACACGGCGGGGGAGATGCTCTCTACGTTTGCGGGATATGACGAGACTGATGAGGCGAGATTTGTCTCAACCCGAATTGCGCGCATTATCGACGGCGGAGCAACGCCACATGAAATTGCTGTACTTTATCGGACAAACTTTCAGTCACGTGTACTTGAGGAGGCGCTGCTCTTTTCGGGAATTCCCTACCAAGTGCTCGGAGTACGCTTCTATGAGCGTAAAGAAGTAAAGGATGTGTTGTCCTATTTGAAAGCTTCGAGAAATCCCACTTCTATTTTTGACCTGGAGCGTGTCATCAATGTTCCGGCGCGTGGTGTGGGAAAAGTAACGCTACAAAAAATCTTTGCGGGTGAAATTGGAACTTTGCCTCAGGCCATGCGTGCAAAAGTGACTGCATTCTATCAACTACTGGAGAGAATTCGCGTTGCCGGAGAAACGATGAAACCTTCAGTGCTCATTGCGTATATCATCAAAGAAACTGGCATCGAAACAATGCTTTCGGATGGAGACGAGGAAGACACCGAACGACTCGCAAACGTGCGTGAGCTGGTATCTGTGGCTATGCGCTATGATGTATTTGTCGACGACACGCACACAGAGGGGGTACGCACGCAAGATGGGATAGAACAATTTCTTGCAGATGTTGCGCTTGAATCCGACCAAGACACAATGAAGGGTGAGGTCGATGCCGTGCGACTCATGACTATCCATGCGTCGAAGGGACTGGAATTCCCTTATGTATTTATTACCGGCATGGAGCAGGATCTCTTTCCGTCACGCCGGTCCCGCGACGAAAGCAACTCGGTATCTGAACGTGAAGAGGAGCGTCGACTATTTTATGTCGCACTGACGCGTGCGGCAAAAAAAGTGTTTCTGACATATGCATCGTTTCGTACCATATTTGGCAGTCGCCAACTCAACATGCCGTCAGAATTTCTCTCCGACATTGCCGATGAGCTTTTGGAAAGTGAATCACGGGATGGGGATCCATTTGCTGACGATTCGGATAATTCAATTGACGTAGGTGGCAGTGGCAACAAGAACACTTATGGTTCCCAGGGAAAGAAAGTGAGTCTACTGGGGTGGGACGACGAGAACAACGATGTGGTTTATGTCTGACAGAATTTTTAAAAACGGCGAACTTCTTTGTTGTGGGTCCCCAGTGACTCGGTCACCATATATGAATATGCCTTCCTCGTCACTTTCCCCACGTCTCGAATTTCATCCATTTTTAAAAATTATTCGTTTTATCTCATGAATATCAAACCAAAAAAGTCACTCGGTCAGCATTTTCTTCATTCCAAAGAAATCGTCACAAAGATCGTCGATGTCTCCATGGTGTCCCCAGGAGATGCCGTACTTGAAATCGGGCCAGGGGAAGGAGTACTCACCGCAGCATTATTAAATGCGGGTGCGCGAGTTATCGCCGTCGAAACAGACCGACAACTCATTCCGATGCTTCAAGTACGATTTGATGATGCAATTCGGGATGGAAGGTTAGACCTCATACACGGAGACATCCTCAATCGAAAATTGGAAGATGAAATTTTTCATACTGACCTCGCGGGAGACCGCCCATACAAAGTCGTCGCAAATATCCCCTATTACATAACGGGTGCGCTCTTCAGATTGTTTCTTGAGGAATATCGTCAGCCTACTACGCTCACCTTTCTTGTACAAAAAGAAGTTGCGGAGCAGATTGTCGGCAAACATGGAAAAGAGAGCATTCTCTCACTCTCCGTAAAGTTTTATGGCGATCCCACATATGCTGGAAAGGTAGGGCGTGAACATTTTGATCCCCCACCGAAAGTAGACTCAGCAATACTCATAGTCGACAACATCAGCCGTACCCGGTGGGATGGAGTTGCGGAAAAAAAATTCTTTTCCGTTGTAAAGTCCGGGTTTCGTGCAAAGCGCAAAATGCTCATTGGAAATTTGTCCGATGGGCTGCACATTCCCAAAGATAAATTGCTTACTATTTTTGCCCTGCTCAAGATTAGTGAAAAAATACGCGCAGAAGATTTACCAATCACCACGTGGGTGTCGCTCGTACGGGAACTGGAGAGGAAGAGCGCGTAGCACGTAAAGAAATTCAAAAATAAAAAACCGCACGCTGTGCAGTTTTTTATTGTGCAAATCGTTCTTTATTGTGAGGTACCGACCATATACATGGTGCCGGCGGTTTGCAGTGTACTACAACTCTTTCCCGCATAGTAAGTACACACCCCGCCAGACTGCCACGTCCCAAGCATCCATTGACCCGTGCTGAGTGGTGGCCCAAACTCATACGTAATAGTTCCACCTGGTTGATAAATAAGCGGCAATCCTCCTGTTGAGCTTGTAACGGTTAAATCGTTAAAATATATGGCATAATTTAATGAACACGTGCAATAAAATACATAAGTAACTTGCCCACCAAACGGATCTCCCGGCCCCGCGCTTACCGTCCGCACTGAACTCGACAAGGCAATCGTTGTACCAAGCACAAGAATGACCAAGGCGAGGAGTGAGCGCGCAAACATTTGTTGTGAGAGTTTTTCCAAAATTAATTGAATTCTTTTTATACCTTGCATGCTATAAGTATATTTGTTTTTATGCCACATGGCTATATTTTTAAATTAAACACCGATGACCCGCTCAGTCCATTCTTATTCATTATTGAAAACCAGTAGCCAATGTTCACATCAATTTCAGGACGATCTTCTCCTGGCTGCACAAAAGGGATGGGTGGAGAAACCGAAAATTTGAGTGTTTTACCGTCCACAGAGGGAATATTGGAAATTATTCCATAAGAAATACGAACAGTGTTTCCCTCAGGAAGAAAACCTGAGCCACTAACCGTGACCGTCTTACCCAAAAACCCTTCTTTTGGGGTAAAGCTCGTCACTATTGGTGGGGCAACGGTTGGGTCGGTGACAATAAAAAAAGTTTTGTTTGTTTCACCCTTGGTACTACTTATCCAAAGATCGTGGTAGCCCATTGGGGCATCCATTGGAATAACAAATATAAGCTGACCGCTACTTTCGAGGGTAGTTTGCTTTATGAGATAGTTATCGAAATGAACTATATTCCCACTTGTTGCTAGGCCAATCGTAGAAATTTTTACTGTACTACCGCGTGGGCCGGTATACATCGATGGGAACATGATAACGGGGGTATTAGAGTGGAAGCCTCCGGTCATAACTGCGGACACAGTTGTCTCAAGGATGCTGGAAGATGCCGTTGTGAGACCTAGTGTTGCTGTAGCTAGTGTTGCAGGAAAGGCGGGTGAAACGAGGGGAAGTCCGGTTGTTGTTGAAAACAGATGAGTGGAGGGAGGTATGGTAGAAATTACCGCAGTAGTTTTGCATAACTGAAGTAGCATTGCGCGAGAATACTGACCGACAAATCCGCTTCCATGAGTTAGGCCTACCGGTGTAAGCACTTCTTTTGCATACAAGTTTTGAAACTTAATAACGGCAGCCATCGTTTTTGCCCCAAAGTAGGTCGTTTCCTGCCCCCTGGACCCCGCACCGCTACTTGCTATCAACGTCCCTACACTTTTATTAAGAACTTGTTGAAGGATTTTTACATCGCTTCCAGTCATCCCCAGTCGGAGGTTGCGCGAAATTTCCCCACAGGCTGAGGATGACTCTGCAAACGCGGTAGTGCTCGTGGCGAAAAATAACGCCAAGCACGCAACTATGTAGATGTTCTTCATGTGGGTGGAAGTTAAGTTAGTTGAACGTTACACTAAAATTATACCAGCTTTAGGATGGTGCACACAAGTATGCTGGTATAAGGCCCCGTCCATTAAGTTGCTATAAAAATGGATGTGGCACAAGGCTCCGTAACACAAATAACGAGGATGTTATTTGTGAACGGCCCCTAAGCTACTTTTCAGCGTAGATGGCCCCATATGAAAGCTTTTTATTTCGAAACAAGTTACCCTGTGCGACGCATGCCTGTGCATTCTTATATAAAAATATATTGGGAATTATCTTTAAAAAAACAAGCGGATAGAGGACCGCCACGCTCACCCATCCGGAAATCTCGCGCTCAAATATGGAAGACCGTATCGTGTGTTCGAGCGATTCATAGCGCACATTCTGAAACCCCGCCCCATGAAGCAAATCTATAAAATCTTGTTTTGTTGTTAAGGACGGGGAAAGATACCCTGCACGAAAATGCTCGAAATTTCGCGTATCCCTCGCGGTCTTCACGTTATCATTCATAAAAAAATCGAGGATCACTAATCGACCTCCAGACACAAGAACACGGTGAGCCTCATTAAGAAAAGTAGCCTTTTTGTCCACATGGCACACACTTTCTACAGCCCACACCACAGTAAATGTGCCAGGTAAAAAATGCATATTGAGCATGTTTTCCTTAAAAACACTTGCGTGTCGCTCTCCGCTCTTTACCTTTTTCTCGATCAAACGAGAAACATTGAGATATTCACCATGACTCACGGTAATGGCATCTATCGCGCAGGAGAAATTGCGAATCAGCCACAATAGACTGCTTCCCTGCCCACACCCAGCATCGAGGACTCTGTCGCGGTCACTCATTTTCACGATAGCGGCGAGTACACTATTGGTTTCTAGTGGGGATCTCATTCTGTAGTGAATATCGCGCGAAAAACCCATGATTATTCGTACCGCGAGCGAGGAAGCAAGGTCATAGAGAGCGGGAATTGCCCTTTCGATATTTTCTGCGGTATTCTCTGCGACGTCTTCTTGGGGTGGCATAAATCTTATCTTACCCTCTCCATCCACGTACTCGCAACCGTAAGATTACTGATAAGGCCCCGTTCATAAAGGAATCAGTACTAGCAAAATTACATTCATGACAAATTCATGATGCGTGATAATTCATCTGTTAAATTCACACCGCACACATCCATATTGAGTATAATAATTATCCACACTCTATAAAAAAAATATACCACATTTCTCTATTGTACTGATACAATAGAGACACTCTCGACTGGAGGAGTGCTGTTTGAGCGTTCGGAACTTTTTATATTTCATCTTTACTTTTTTCTGTATGTCTTTTTCGAACATTCCACATAAAAATCTCATTGCGAGTGGCTTGATCGCACTATTCATTATCGTGGCGGGGCTTTTGGTGAACAAGGAAAATTTTGCATTGCCAAAAAATACTGTAGCAGCTGATAAAGCACTCGCGACCGAGAAAAATAAAGAGGAGGATATCACGAAGCGTGACAGCGACAATGACGGACTGTTTGACTGGGAAGAGCGTCTGCATGGCTCTGACCCATTCAAGGCAGATACGGACGGGGATGGTACTTTTGACGGCACAGAACGCTCGCTTGGACGAGATCCACTAAAGGCGGGACCAAAAGATATGCTTCCTAGGGTTGCAGGCCTCGAATTCGCAACATCATCCACGGACCTTGTGGGTATTAAGAAAGAATATTTTGCAAAATACCTCGCCGCAGCTGGTCGCGATGTCCGTGAAACAACTTTTCGTAATCTCATGAAAGGCTTTGAACCCAAAAAATTCATACCCACGGCCGAACTCCTCAACCTCAATGTTTCATCAGACGTGAGTCGTGACGCTCTCCGCAACTACGGAAATGCATTTGGTGCACTCATACAAAAATACACTGCAACTCCACTCCGCACGGAGGAAGAGATTCTCGCAGTCGGAATGAAGACAAAGAATGATGCCTCCCTTCGCGATCTTCAGCTACTCATCATTGTCTACACAAACTTCTCTCGTGACCTCAAGGCACTTGCTGTGCCACTTCCACTTGCGGAACACCACCTTGCTATTGTAAATGGTTATGATGGGATGGCCAAAGGACTCACGGGAATGCTACATCTGTTTTCAAATCCCATTGAAGGAGCCGCGGGCTATCAGACCTATACACGATTTCGACTCGACGTTACGATTGGTTATTCTGGTGTAGTCTCCTATTTCAGTAAACAACAAGTTACCTTTGAAAAAACGGAGCCAGGGTATCCATTTTACTATAACACTACTTCCGTAGCGGAAAAATAAGATGAAATATGTCCTACGCAAATGGCGAACTTCTTTGTTGTGGGGGCCCAGTATCTCGGTCAACATATATGAATATGCCTTCCTCGATACTTTCCCCACGACTCGAATTTCATCCATTTGCGTAGGGCATATGGTATAATAAAACTCATTAACCGCACATGAATAACACTATGCACAACAACATAAAGAGAGTGAATTTGGTGGCACAATCAGTCGTGTTGTCTTTGCCATTTGTCCTTTTTTGTATGCCGGGAGTCACTTATGCGCAATACGTGCCGGTGCGCGACGAGGACTTGATTACCGACTTTGGTACTTTTTCCTCAAATTTTGACACCTTTGCTGACAACTTTACAGAGTCGGTTAGCTCAGATACAGACTCGCTCCGTAACATTATCGCGGGAGGAGATCCTGGCGGAAGGGCACGAGAAGATTGCAGACAAAGTGACCCATATAGTCCCGAGGCAGTGCCATACCCCGAAGGCGCATGGACGGATGCAAGAGCGGGTACGGAAAACACCATCCCAGCAACAATATCCGTCCAGGCGAACGAAAGTGCTTCTCTTCGTTGTCTACTTCAAGAAGTGGTGGAGTGGCAAAAATTGGGACTCAGCATCCAGATTCATGCGATGCTGAAAACATACATTGCTGATGCGCAAACCAAGCAGCTCAATAATCAGCTCATGAATCAAATTTCTGCGGCTTCGCTCAACTGGTCGAAGACGGGAAATAGCGTTACAAACAACGGCGTTGTGACAAGTGAGGCGGTCTACCTTACCAACCCAAGCCAAAGTATACAAAACATCAACAGGCGCCAACTCGACCACTTTATAGCTCAGGCCGCAGCTGACCCCACAGCGCCCGGAGCAGTAGGCTCTCTCGGCTCTTGCGATCCATGGAGACTAGATACCGCAGCAAATGTGGCAGAGAACAGACAGGCCAGTGTGGAAGATCCGTTTCAGAGAGCGACAACAGGGGCTGCGTGTGCGCTACCCAATTCGGGAAATGATTTTGCAAATTTTTCTGAATCATTCAACGACCCTGTGGGCAGTCCATATGGAGGCATAACGATGTGGCTTACGGTCCTCAACAATCCGGGCGCCTCACCACTGGGTACACTCACAGAGGAAGATACTATGGCAAGAGATCGTATACAGCGCCAGGAACAAGTTACACGAGACAAGTTTGCTAATACAGGATCTCGCCCTGTCACCGAATGTTCACTACTCGAGGAAGATGAGTTTTGTCTTGATGAACAATATGGCACCGACGTCACTCCCGCATATCAAGCGGATGCAAAAGTGACACATGCGGCAAGTGCGGGCGACCGCATGGTGGAGAGTGGCAACACACTCGATGGCACCGCGGCATCAAGCTCTGAGCTGCAGTCCACTTTACTCAATACCACACCAGGTGAGGGCTACGGTGAACCAGGGGGGATGTTCGGATATGACGAAACCCCACTTGCGGAAAGCACGACTGCGGTCGATCAGCTCGTACGGGAATTTTATGATGTTATTGATTTCGGATATTACGGAATTGACCAAAACCCAAGACTCAACGGGGGAGCGTGGCCAACTGCAGATTGGGCACAAGCTACCATGCTCATGATTTACGACGAGATGAAATTTGACCCAGTAACTCCACAGGTCGTTGTGACGAATGATGAAGCCCCAGTGGACACCCTGTACTAAACTGACATGAATCTTAATTTTTATTCGCTGAGAGGGAACATTTTATCGCTTCTTTCCAGTACCAAAAAAATTAAAACTGCTGACGGCGAAGATACATGCCCCGCACGCTCACTCTTTCGACGCATGCTTATTTCGATCCTGCTGGTGCTGTTTCTTGCACCATCCATTGCGTCTGCTACGCACTTCGGCAATGCATGGGCGGATGACGGTCTGCACGGACCAAGACCGCCGGGGCTTTTTGATGCTGGGGTTAAATTCCTTGCGAATAAAGCCAGTGACGCCGCGCTAGGCCTGGTTGAGTTACTCGTCGATGGTATTTTTTGGTCTGCATCGCAATTCCTTATCTTGTGTGGCTGGCTTCTCGATAATGCTATCAGATTTACGATCAGCAGGGACCTCTACGCAAGCCTTCAGGTAATCAATACGGGTTGGACTACCGTGCGCGATTTCTCAAACATGTTCTTTATATTCGCACTGCTCTACATTGCCATTAAAACCATTCTCGGACTTGGAGGCGGAAATACGAAGCGCTGGGTGGCGAACCTCATTATTGCGGCGGTGCTCATCAACTTTAGTCTTTTTGCAACAAAAGTGGTTGTGGACGCTGGCAATGTGCTTGCGATGGGATTCTGGGAAAGAATGGAAATGACGCCAGGGGGAGGAAATCCGAGCGCGGCTCAGCACCTTATGCAGGGATTGAAGGTACAGACTACAGTAGACACAAGAGACTCTGAGGGCAACACAATCGGATCGGATCCGCTCAACCGCATTATTATTAAGCTTGGAGGAACTGTCGTTATGCTAATCGGGGGCTACGTATTTCTCGCAGGAGCAATCATGATGATCATCCGTACTGTTTCCCTGATACTCATTATGATTTCCTCCCCATTTGCGTTTCTTGGGTTTGGACTTCCTGTCGGTGGAGGATTTGCACAAAAATGGCTCAAGGAGTTGATCGCTAACACATTTGTTGCACCTGCTTATTTGGCAATGCTCTTCATTGTAATTACCATCGTTAATGGTCTCGACTTGAACAGACTCAGCAACTCCGAAGGAACAAGAATGGCTGGCGTATTTTCTGGTGATATGGGCAGTTTTCCCATTATATACAACTTTATTATCATAATCATGCTTTTGCTCGCAAGCCTCAAGGTGGCAAGTGCGGTGAGTGAAGGAGCAGGAAGTCACGCGGGCAATCTTGCAAGGAAGGGAATGGGTGGTGCGTATGCAGGAGCTGCGGCATTTGGAGGAAAAGCGTATCGAACTACTGTCGGAAAATATTCGGCCAAGCAGCTTGAAAATAAAGAACTTCACCACATGGCGACCCTAAAAACGCCGGAAGGAGATGCTGCGCGCAAGAAGATAGCGACACTCACCAAGCGAGCAAACAGTACCGGTGATGTACGAGCAACTGGCCTAGGCAAGAGTTTCACGTCCGGCCTGGGTATGGTTGGTATCAACACTGGTGGGGAGAAGTCGGACAGACTCAACACCAAGGTGGGTGGAAAATACGGAAGTTACGCAGGCCAGCGAGACAAAGACGAGAAGTGGGGCGAAAAAACCATCGAGGAAGAAGCGAAGAAAATGTTCCCCGACAATCCCGAGGCACAAAAGCACTACATCGAAAGCAAGCTTGGCACAGCATGGACCGACACTAAGCGTAACGAAAAGGCAAAGAAAGCTCTTGATTCTGCGGCAGCTCAGGAAGAAGCCAAGAAAACGATGGTTACCGAATCAGCGACATATGATCAGTTGAACGCACAAATTGCAGCGATGAAATCATCTGGGGCAAGTATTGCTGCCGTAACTGTGGTAGAGGATCAGTTAAAGGATTCCATTGACAGGATGACCATTGCAATGAAGCTAGCCGGACCAAAACATTTTGCTGAAATGAACCTTGATAAAGCCGAGAATATCGCCCTCTTGAAATCTGATGCATTCAAAGCGGCTGCAGGAAATGACCATTGGAAGGCACTCGAAAACCGAGACGACATCACAGACAAGACACTCCTCCCAGAAATGCGTGATAATGCACTCAAAAATGGCCCTCCACGAACACAGGAATACCTCACTCGCCAAATGAGAAATGAGGAATCTAAATTCTATGTTGACCACAAAAAGGCCCTTGGCAACGAGATTGCTACAGTAAATACCAATCCCGCCTATGTTGCAGATACAGCAACAATAGACAGTCTTTCTACGATGACTGGCCCACTGTCCACCGCGCAACAAACTAACCTTGCCCAAGCGCAGGCACGCGTCAATACTGCACATGCAACCGTCGCAACGCGTCTCGGATATATGTCTCCAGAAAAAGTTGCTGCTCTGGACCCCACCGATCTACTGCAACGCTCAACCGCACAGAGCCTGACGCCAGCGATGATACAAGAAATTATAAAGACCGAAAAAACCACATTTAAATTTGGTAAACCATTCTTCGACTCACTTCAGGCACAGGTGAGCGCCGGTGGAAATATCCAGGCACAGAATTTCATCGCACGGGCTGCCACAAATAAGGACTCTCCATTCCACCCATCTTATGGCACACCATAATACCAATCGACCATGAACACCGAAGCTCAAACATTACCCCAATCAATACAAGACTTACTTCGATCAGAAGATTTGATGGCTGCGACTGAAAAAATTGCAAAAAATCACTCCTTGCAACCAGTTTATTTTGGGGCTCTCCACCGTGCGACAGTGGCAATTCTCAAAGGTGAGATGCCACCAAACGCATACGTACAGAAACTCATATATGAGCTTGACGTTACTAATGTAGATGCAGTTCAAATTGCAAAGGACATAAATCGAGATATTTTTAGTCCAATAAAAGAAGCACTAAGTCTTGTGCATGCCAAGAAGGGTGAAGTCGAAAAACTCGACCCGTCGCTCGTTACTTGTTTGCCGGGTCAGATGTCGAAAGCGGCGGCGCTCGGCAACAAGGCTCCGGGAAATGCCCAAATGGGAAACATCCTCGAACAAAAACTTGCTGGCTCATTTCGCATCAAAGAAGGTGAGGTTATTAATTTTGGAAGCTTAGCTTCCAAAAATGATCCTTCGCCACACCTCGTGGTTCCTCCTCTCCCACAAGTACAGATGCCACCTCCACAAGCAGAGCGACCGAAATTTATCCCGCCCTCACAGCACCCGACGGAACCGCCTCGCATTGACCCCTACCGCGACCACGATGTGTAACCTTTTGGAAGCTAAGCTTCCAAAAGGTTAGACAAAAGCTTTTGTTGAGCCATTTTTGGAAGCTAA
The DNA here is from genome assembly GCA_043720495.1 of Candidatus Lloydbacteria bacterium. Classification (GTDB taxonomy): domain Bacteria; phylum Patescibacteriota; class Minisyncoccia; order Phycocordibacterales; family UBA6899; genus MHLP01. Next base: position 18,391 of record JAYSSO010000114.1, read on the forward strand.
GCTTCCAAATTTTTGATGCTTGTGTTACTCTTTGCGCATGAGGAACATTAGCATTGCAACTGATGAGTATTATCATGTGTACAACCGTGGCGTCGACAAAAGATCGATTGTCGAGGACCAGCTTGATGTTCTACGCTTCATGCAAAGCATTGTGGAATTTAACGTCGTCGACCCCATCGGGAGTATTTACGAAAAAAATTTCTCACAAAAAAAGAGCGAAGGGGAAGTCAAACTTGGAAGCTTAGCTTCCAAAAAGCCAGCAGAAGAGGTGCTTGTAGAATTTGTTGCCTATTGCTTAAACCCAAATCATTTTCATTTTCTGCTAAAACAAGTTGCAGACAAAGGTATCGAACAGTTCATGCAGAGACTTGGCACGGGATATACAAAGTATTTTAACCACAGGCACAAGCGCACCGGCTCATTGTTTCAAGGAACATTTAAGGCCATCCACGTTGAGGAGGACGAGTATCTCTTGCATCTCTCCGCATATATCAATCTCAATAATCGTGTCCATCACCTGAGTGGTGATGCGCTCTTGCTCCACCGTTCAAGTTGGAATGAATATGTAAGTGACACCGAAAAGCCAATATGTGTGAAGGATATTGTTCTAGAGCGATTTACACAAAACGGCGAATATGAAAAATATGCTAGTGAAGCTGCAACTATCACGATCGACGGAAGGGCTTCGGATGAGGAGCGGGGGCTCTACGTTGAGTAGCGTCACATGAGAATCTTTTGGAAGCTAAGCTTCCAAATTAGTTCTTCATTTCAATATCCTGGACTTCAGTTATACTTAGGATATGCAATTTCAAGTTCCCCAATTTCTCGATGTTGAGGACAAGATCGTTGGTCCTTTTACGCTTAAACAATTCCTTTATCTTATAGGAAGCATCGGCATGGCCTACATAACCTGGCGCTTCTTGTGGGCTGGGATTGGGCATTTCCTTGCGCTCGCACTCATTGCGTTTGGTTCAGCTCTTGCTTTCTATAGACCAAACAAAAAACCCTTTGTGTATATGATAGAAGCGGGGTTTCTGTTTTACAAGGGAAGCCGACTGTACATTTGGCAGAGGCGGAAACAGGAAAAAATGGAAACGCATTTGGATCTGGGAAACTTTCAAGCAACGGTACATACGGGATCTCTTCCGGTGTCTACTGGAAAGGAAAGCAAGCTCGATGACCTCTCATGGGCCATTGACGTACAGGCCTCTGCCGTAGAAGGATCAAAAACTCATACGGACTCACTGGTCATGTAACTAGTACTTCCAAAAAAGTTGAACTTCTTTGTTGACTTCGGCAAGCGGTTCGGAGGACATACTCAAAGTATGCCCTCACGAACACGCTTACCTCGTCGCCTCGAATTTCAAACATTTTTGAAAGTACCCGATGTAGCTCGATGTTGGGGTGCTCTGTAGCCCCAAAGGTGGGATGAGTTTGTGAATAATTGGTGAACGAACTCATTGGTATGGGGTATTAGATATTTTTATTGTGGGGTATAATACTTCCATGGCAACTCCAGGAAAACCGACCCAAGACTTCATTCCCATCAAAGACATCCGGAGTGGTGTGATCATTTTGAACAATGGCGACTTACGCATGATTCTCATGACTTCGTCACTCAATTTTGGTCTTAAGTCAGCAGAAGAACAAGGAGCAATTTTGTATCAGTTTCAAAACGTACTCAACTCACTTGAGTTTCCTATTCAAATTTCTATTCAGTCCAAACGACTTGATATTCGGCCATACCTCAAAATGCTCGAAGATCGTGAGAAGGCGCAACTTGTTGATGCGATGAAAATTCAGGTTCACGAATACATTGCGTTCATCCGTGACTTCACTAATAGGACAAATATCATGGCAAAGAATTTTTTTATCATCGTTCCTTACTCCGGCGCCGGGGTGGTCTATAAAAAAAGTGATGGCGGTCTACTCGCTAAATTTTTTGGAGGAAAGAAAGGTCCTCGGAAAATGACCGAATCAGAAACAAACAGCTTTGAAGAAGCACGCATTCAACTCGAACAACGCGTTGGCATTGTTGAACAAGGACTCGGTCGTTGCGATCTTCGTACTATACGTCTCGGCACTGAGGAAATTACGGAAATGTTTTATAAGAAGTTTAATCCTGGAGAACTAGAAGCCTCCGTGTAGGACTTTCACAAATGGCGAACTTCTTCGTTGCCTGCGACGAGCGGTCCGGAGAACTTACGATGAGTAAGTCCTCTCGGACACACT
>JAYSSO010000115.1:0-6763 GCA_043720495.1 Candidatus Lloydbacteria bacterium
TACCACCCTTCGGACGTCGAAACGTTATCTCATTACATCTGCGCAGAATGCGACGGATATTCACAAGCCGACATGGCAGTCGTTTCTTCGTTGTGCGAAGTACTACGATGCCGAGCTTGTTGTTATCCCTGGTCGGTATAAAAACCCAACTTCCCGTGGGGAGGATGCAAAAAGCAACAAAGAACAAGAATGGTGGGACCCGGCGGTCGTGCCGTATTTGTGTCAAGGTTGGATTCGCCTGAACGAGCGGTTAGTAATCCTTGGGGATGTGAAGGTCCAGTGGGCTGCAGCGAACCCGCTTGGCAGAATGGACTCGCTGACCAAAGACAAAAGTGGCATTGTTGGCCATGGTTCTCGAGGAATGCGATCAGTTGCAACTCCGCAGCACAAACATGCGAAGGTGATGTACACCACGGGTGCTTGCACGATACGTAACTACAGTGATTCGAAGCAAGGTATGCTTGGAAAATTCGCACACTGTCTCGGTGCGGTCATTGTTGAGATCGATGGCGACACGTTCTATGTGCGTCAATTGAACGCAACGAAGATGGGGAGCTTCATTGACCTTGACCTGGAGTTCACTCCGGATGAAGTGAGGCTCGCAAAGCCTGCGCTTGCAATGTCGATGGGTGACTCACACATTAGGTGGATAGATCCTGGGGTGGTGAGTGCCACGTTTACCGCACCGGACAGCTTGGTGAAGGTCATCAATCCGCGCAATCAATTTTGGCATGACGTCATCGATTTTCATGCACGGAACTGGCATCACGAAGAAGACTGGATTACTAATTTCGGTAAGCACAAGTTCAAGATTGAGAGCGTGCAAGCCGAGATTGATGAAGGTATGCGGTTCGTAAACAGGCACACGCCCAGGGATCGCAAATCTTTTATTGTCTCAAGTAATCACGAGCGGGGAATTGCGAAGTGGTTGAAGCGAGCTGACTTTCGTAAGGATCCAATTAATGCCACGTTTTACATTGAGCTGGCGAGACGGGCCATGGAAACGGTCAGAAAGACCGCGGGTGGAATTCTCTACGACGATCCGTTTATCGACTATGCAAAGGAAGCGGCGAAGTCCAATGTGCATTTTCTCCAGCTTGGAGAAAGCAAGACGCTCGTGGGCGTTGAGTATGGCTTCCACGGTGACATTGGTCCAAATGGTTCGCGAGGGACAACAAAGAACCTCTCGAAACTTGGGGTAAAAGTCACAAAGGGGCACAGCCACACCGCGGAGATTGATGGTGGATGCTACAGTGCCGGTAAGAGCACTGGCCCGCTCGAATACGAGCAAGGTGGCCCGAGTAGCCACACCAACTCGCATGTTGTCCAGTATGCAAACGGCAAGCGCGCCATCATCACCATCATCAATGGACGCTATTGTCTGAAGCGCCCCAAGAAGCCACTTGCTGGAGACGTGGTGAGCGATGCCCCAAAGCCTGATATACAGCAGGGTGATGCAGTCGAAGCCTCAAAACTTGAGTGAAATGTTTGAACCCCCGCCACCTGGCGAGGGTTTTCTTTTTTCACAATTACGTTAAGTAGTGCGATAGCCGTACTTAACGTAATTGTGAAAACTCCACCAAAAGTGCCTGATATTGATTTGCGTGCAAGATGCAGGGTTTTCATTTATCAAAATAGTGTTGTGTGGTTGTTTGACTGCCCATAGTTCTGATTTATGCTAAATAGAGGATTGCACATTGAAAGAAAGCATATGGACGATGATCCGCACGTGCTTCGGTTTCTTGGGCATACACTAAAGAACTGCGCGATACATGGAGTTGCCGTCCTCCTGGCAAATAAGCAGTATTTTTTCCTAGATGGCAAGAAGGTGTCCGCTTATTTTGTTTCCCCGCGACCGGAAAGTCCTCGCGGGAAGATTGCCATCGCTCTCTTGTGTGACGGACGCAATTGGGTTTTTCAGTTGGTGCACGAATCCGGACACTTTGAGCAGTGGTGTGAGCAGAGCGAATTGTGGCAGACCAATGAGTTCAACTTCAGTCAGGCAACTATTGTCAGCGGATCGTTCGATGATGGGGCCCTAGAAAAAATGCTGCAATTGCTAATATCGAAGAGAGCACTTGAGCTAGATTGTGAGCGTCGTGCGGTTCGCATTATTACCGAGTGGTGTCTCCCTGTTGATATCGATGCGTACATCCAATATGCAAACATGCATATCTGGAGTTACACACTAGAGCTCGAACAGCTTCGTCGGGGAAATCCCATAAAACCTGTGCGCTTCCGTGCCCACCTCGTCACTCGTTGTCCAAAAGAATTTCTCGACAGTTACGACGACGTTCCCAATTTTCTCCGCGAAAGCGCCCGTCGTCGCTAGCCCGAAATCCGCATCTTTCGATGCGGTTTTTTTGTACAAAAACCCCCTCATGTGAGGGGGTTTTGGATGTTCAACTCCATTATGATACCCGTTTCTCCATTCGGGTAGCAGTGCTTACTTTCTCCAACAATGACAAATCCGAACTTGAGATTGAGGTGAATGCTCGCCAAGTTCGACTTCCGCGCGTTGGTGATGATTTTTAAGAAACCATGTGAGCGTGCATATGCTATCTGCCAAGATTTGAACAGCGCCCCGAAGCCAATTTTTTGAAATTTTGGCAAGATTGCCGTTGAGGTGATATAGAGTACACCCAGTGCGCGCCTTGAGAGCACATCTTGGACTGGCGAGAATGTTGCCTGATGTTCTAGGCAACAAGCACCAATTCGCTTCCCATTTCGCAGTAGCCAAAATGAACGCAACTCGTGTTCCAAATAGTACGAGGGGGATGCCCAATCCTCCTTCTTCGCGAAGGTCTTGCGATCAAAAAGAGCAAGCGCACGTGCGTCTTTTGGAACGCTCGCACGAATAATGCTGATATCCATGGCCGACACCCTTGAAGTATTCTTTCATCGTTATACGTGAACACCTTGTTTTGTCAAAGAAAAAGACCCCGCTCTGGGGTCTCAATTTCATTCCTGTTCGCCAGATGCAAGTGGCGCACTGGTTGACGCTTTGGGGCGCACTTTTTTGTGCTTTGGCCAGGGGACCAAGCCGTCGGCTAAACCAAGACGAACTGCCCTGTTTGCATCAATGAGTAGATCGAATTGCATTAACGCCCGAAGTTTTTCCGTCGTCATAGTCGGGTCCTTTTTTAGCATTTGCTGAAGATAGATTTCCTCCATTTCAAGTCGGAATCGCTTTGACTCGTCACCCCACCGCTCAAAATCGATCTTGTGACCGGAAAATCCCATTTCACCGTAGTGAAGGAGAATTGTTGCGGTGCGGGCGAGAAGACGCTTGTCTGCCGCTTGAAGAATGAGACTCCCTCCACTCATCGCATGTCCAGTTGCTTGAATGGTTACGAAGCAGGTTGAGCACATGATGCGCTCATAGATCGCCATGGAGTGATACTGGTCACCGCCGGGATTATTCATGATTACCGTAATCGGGCTTTTTGCATCGAAGTATTCGAGTACTGTCATCCCAACCTCAAACTTCCTCGCCATGGCAAAGTCAACCCCGTTTTCGCCACCATCAGAATCAGTAGTGACGTTTCCAAGGTAAATTGTCCTTTTGGGGACAAAATATCCTTCATCAGAAAAAAATTTGAGCGTGTCGCTTTGGCTCATTGTGCGCCTTTGGAGTCGCGCTTTTGCCTGCTGAATTGGGACTTTGGTGCTCGCCCGATTTTTTCTAGTAGCCATGCTCACCCCCTTTGAAAGGACATGTCGTTTGTCTATTTTTACTATACTTGTAGGTATTTTTTTTGCAATTGACGCTGAGCAAAATTGTCTTCACGTGGGGATAACTTCTCACTCAAATCCTGAAATCGCTATATAATATAAGCATGAAGAACATTACCCTCGAAGTACTAACAGCACCTGGCTGTACTCACTGCCATGAGTTTTTGGAATATTGGAAAACAATTGCGGAAGAGTGGCAAAACGTTACCATGAAGGAGCTCTCTATTATTACACCTGAGGGGCAGGAAATGGTGGGAAAATATCAGATTTTTGCTTCGCCGGGTATCATTTTAAATGACGAAGTGTTTGCGACGGGGGGTTTTAATAAAGAAAAGTTTGTCGAAAAGCTTAAGGCACTCTCCGCATAGTCTGCGGAGTTTGATAATTTTTACTCACTAGAGTTTTATATGGAACAACAATCATCGGGGAATCTCAAGGCAATCATTGCGATTTCTGCCATAGTCGTCACCTTCATCATCGGAGCTGGGCTTTTTTGGTTTCTCTTTCTGGCACCAGCAATGGGCGAAGGAACTGAACTTGGCCGACTCGGCTGGTATCTTTTCTCCTTTGCTGCCGGACTGACGATGATTGTGCTTCCTTGTACGCTTCCACTCGCATTTGTGATTGTCCCACTCTCGATGGGGAAGGGCCTCGCCAAAGGACTGGGTATGGCCCTTTCGTTTGGCGCAGGAGTTGCTCTCATGCTTTCGGTCTATGGTGTGCTTGCTGCACTTGCAGGAAAGGCAGGACTTTCGATGATGGGTGCACAAGTAGAAGACATCAAAAACTGGGTCTACTTTTTTGCAGGCCTCTTTGCTTACACCTTTGCGCTCGCTGAGATAGGACTCCTCAAATTCCGAATGCCATCGTATACCGGCTCTGCTCCTGATTTCATACAGAAGCGTAGGGATTTTGTGAAGGCATTTCTCTTGGGAATGTTTCTCGGCAACATCGGAGTCGGTTGCCCACATCCCGCTACACCACTCATTTTAATTGAAATTGCATCTTCTGCAGACGTATTTTATGGATGGTCCATGTTCTTTGTTCACGCCGTTGGTCGTGTGCTCCCACTCATTCTCCTTGCTGTACTCGGAGTGCTTGGGGTAAATGGTCTTAACTGGCTCGTGGCACGCAAGGACAAAATAGAGCGCGTGAATGGTTGGGCAATGGTATTCGTTGCAGGTTTCATCCTTACGCTCGGACTCTTCACCCACGACTGGTGGACGAATTCTGGTCAGCACAATCTCCTTGAAAAAATCACTCAAGAACAAGCCTTTAATACACGCATGAACGAACAGTTGAATACTGAGGTTGCACACGCGCATGGTGTAAAACAGAATGCTGTTGGAATTTTCGGGCAACCCGCAGAATGGGGTAATTGGTTCATTGTGCTCCTCTGGATTCTTCCATTTTGGTGGTCATATCGCAAAGAAAAGAAACGCGTACTTGGAACCCCCGCACTACAAATTCAAAAATTACAACTTCAATTAGAACGCGCAGAAGAGGAGCGCCGAGGTATTGAGGTGGTGCTCCACATTCCTGAGGGCGAGCAGGGGAACCGCGTCAAAGAGCTGGAGTCGCAAATGGATGGTCTCATTAAGGAGCGCGTGGCGCTCGAAGAGGCAATGCGCTACGGTGGAGAGAGTGGACTTCGTGACGCTACCTCGCAAAAGTACGAGGAGGAAGCACTGCACCTCCGTCGCAACTGGTATATTACCCTAGCACTACTTCTGATTGCAGTGTTTGTGTACTTCCTCCCATTCTGGTTTATGAATTTTGAAGGACTCAAGGGCCATGGAAGTATGAATCATGCTCCAGCGGTCACTACGACTTCCGTGAGTGATGCAATAAAAAAAATTGATGCTGGAGTTACTACGCCAGCGGCGACTCCAGTCATGAATGAGTCAAATCCTCATGCGCATTAATCACTCTTATTTTGTTTTACCCAGTATGAAAAAAAATATTAAACACTCATTGCACACCACCGTTGCCCTGTCAGTCGCACTGCTTACTGCGATGTCCCCGCTCTCTATTAGTGCGCATTTCATAAATGGCAATACAAGCTACGAGCTTATTGCCGCTGTTGGTGCTGATGGGCATGATCACGAACATGCACCTGTCCCTGTTGTTGCATCAGACGGACATACGGATCATGCGCACACTCCGGGTGACTCGGGCATTTTAATGCCTGGCTCCACGCGCTGGTATGGACTTCTGGCATTCTCGACCCTCCTTACTGGGCTTTTGTGTTATGGGGTGTATCGCTATATTCAAGTCCCACCCGTCATTACAAAAAAACCAGAAGGAGAAGTGGGAAAAAAGTAAATCAACGACGAATTATCAATCATCATTATCCAGAAGCGATTACACAACACTGTTATGAATAAATACCTCACACTTTCCATCGTCCTTATCGCCCTTATCGCCTCTGGCGTTATCTACCGAAATTTTTTACTTCCGGATTCTCAAAAGCCCGTAGATACCGGGATAGTGAAAGAGTTTACTATCACCATTCAAAAGGATTCCTGGTCATTTGAGCCTGAGGTTATCGATGTTGTCCTTGGGGATACCATCAAGTTGAAGTTTGTAAATGAGGACGGATACGACCACGGTGTGGGCATAGACGCCTATGGTGTTTCTCAGCGTATCCCAGCTCGCGCTACGCTTGATGTACCACCGTTTGTTGCTACGAAGGTGGGAGACTTTCAATTTTATTGCTCAGTTTCCTGTAGTGAGGGCATCGCACTAAGTGGGCTACACAAAGGGATAAAGCGTGGTCACTTTGACCAAATTGGTACGATTTGTGTGCATAAAACTGCGGGAGACCGCGTGTGCCTAAACAGTGCACCCACTGCCCCACTTGCAGGACAGGGGACAACCTCTCTGATTTCCCTACCCGTCCCAGCCACTAGTCCCCAATAATCTCTAACAAATTATTTATATGCAAAAAGTAGTACTTAAGGTCAAGGGAATGCATTGTGCGTCTTGTTCGATACTCATCGACAAGCTTGTGGCCAAGCAACCTGGA
>JAYSSO010000116.1:0-2671 GCA_043720495.1 Candidatus Lloydbacteria bacterium
GAGTACTTCATTTTTCTACGACGGATTACCGTCAAGAAAAATTGGTCGCTGCTTTGTTGTAAGGTGAAACACTTATGCCCCTGCGATTCGGTCAACATATATGAATATGCCTTCCTCATCGCTTCCACTACGTGGACTGTATACCTTGTGGATATTTGAGAAAATATCTCACAAGGTCTTGCACAATGGGTCCCACCCCATTACTCACCCCACGCCTCGCATCTGGGGTTAGTAGGACAGGCTCTAAGGTCTGGTGACTCAGAGTCGTTGATATAAAAGTTTAATGAGCGGCGGTCACGGGAAACGTTAATTGACAACAATGTGTACAAATGGAGAATATCTTTAGAGTACCTAACTTCTGCAGAGGAGCCAACATGCAGTATTATTTCGGAAACGAGAACAGGCGAACATTCTTTGAACGAGTGCACAAATTCCTCTGTCCATATCACGAAGGTCCAATCCTTATTGCGCGCGCATATCAGGATGCCAAGACAGGTTTCGACGGCATTCTCAGAAAGAGTGGTGAGCGCTACTTTGAACATTGTCGGTGGGTTGCGATCATCCTCATGGATCTCGCCGGCGTCACGGACTGGAACGAACTCGCAGCGGCACTACTTCACGACAATATTGAAGACCTCAAAAAGAAGGGGTGGACATACCGAAGGATTGCAGACCGCTACAATCTGCAAGTCGCGCAGTATGTTCGAGCTCTCTCGATGCCGAATCGGCGCTTTAAGTCTCGCGAAGCACGCATGGAGGCTTACCATCTGCAGATCTTCAACGGCCCGGTTGCGGTCAAACGAATCAAATTGGCCGATCGACTGCACAATTTAGTCACCTGCGAGTCGCTCCCCGCTCTAGCCCAGATGCGCATGGTCGAGGAGACCGAGCTGCAGTACATCCCACTTGCAAGAAAACTTGGCGTTCTGTACAGCGAATTGCAATCTGCGTGCGACGAAGTCAGGTTGCGCCTCAGCGGCACAGTTAAAAAGCAAGTCAAACTCATGCCGTAGTGCGCACCCCCCCCGAATATCGGGGGATTTTTTTATCCTCCCAAATAGGGTACAATGGGACCATGAACATCCGAGAAGGCCTCACCTTTGATGATGTGCTCCTCATGCCGCGCCGGTCCGCGGTATTTTCACGCAAAGATACTTCGACGAAGTCCCAGCTTTCCAAAAATATTACGCTCAATATTCCGCTCGTATCTGCAAACATGGACACCGTCACGGAGTCGGGAATGGCTCGCGCCATGGCACGTCTCGGTGGAATCGGCATCATCCATCGCTTTCTCTCCATTGAGCGTCAGGTCGAGGAGGTGAAGAAGGTGAAGCGTGCCGAAAACGTCATTATCGAAGACCCCTTCACCGTTTCACCTGACATTACGCTCGGCGAGGCAAAAAGTTTTATGCGCCGTGAGGGGATATCGGGAGTTCTGGTGGTAAAGGAGAAAGCGGCCAAAAAAATGCTGGTCGGCATCCTCACTCGTCGCGACCTTTTATTCGAGACCGATGACCGCAAGAAGGTGTCGTCGCTTATGAGTACCGACGTGGTTGCCGCACGCCCCGATGTCTCACTCGAAAAGGCAAAAGATATTTTACATGACTATCGTATTGAAAAGCTGCCGCTTACCACAAAGGATGGCGTGCTTGTCGGACTGATCACGCTGCGCGATATTTTGGAGCGCATGCAAAACCCCATGTCCTCAAAAGACAAAAAAGGGAGACTCTTGGTGGGTGCCGCGGTTGGGGTAAAGGAGGACACCGTTTCCCGCACAGACGCACTCCTTAAGGCTGGTGCCGACGCGATCGTCATTGATATCGCGCATGGTCACAACATCCGCGCAATTGAAACAACCAAGTTACTGCGCAAAACATTTGGAAAGTCGATTGAACTCATTGTGGGGAACATTGCCACACCGGAAGCCGCCCGCGATTTGGCCAAGGCTGGTGCGGACGGACTAAAAGTGGGTATCGGACCGGGGGCTGCCTGCACGACACGTATCGTGACTGGTGTCGGTGTTCCCCAGCTCACTGCGATCATGGACGTAGCCAAGGAGGCAAAAAAACTCGGTATTCCATTTATTGCTGATGGAGGAATAAAAAATTCTGGTGATTTTTCTAAAGCAATGGCAGCTGGGGCAAATACTGCGATGATTGGCAATTTGCTCGCAGGGTGCAAAGAGTCACCGGGAGAATATATTCTCGATCGCGGTGTCGCGTACAAATATTACCGTGGAATGGCATCATATGACGCCACGCGTGAAAAGATTGAAGTTGATGGCGGAACAGACGGAGCATACAGGTCTCCTGAGGGCGCATCGGGGAGGGTTGCCTATCGTGGAGAGGCAAGCATGGTTATTACCGATCTGATTGGTGGACTCCGTTCCTCCATGAGCTATCTTGGTGCAAAAAGTTTGAATGAATTTAAAAAAAATGCGGAGTTCATCAAGATGAGTAATGCAGGACTTACCGAATCCGGCCCACATGGAGTGAAGTGAGGCTAGGGAACCCATGTCTTCATGGGCGCCTCACTGCAAGACCTTTTGAGGTATTTTCGTAAATACCCAAAAGGTGTTCAGCCTCTGTAAGAGGAAGTGAGCATGGAACCCATGTCTTCATGGGCGCCTCACTGCAAGACCTTTTGAGGTATTTTCGTAAATACCCAAAAG
>JAYSSO010000117.1:0-1064 GCA_043720495.1 Candidatus Lloydbacteria bacterium
GGTTTGTTTTGACTGTTCTGACTTGCTATTGAGCCATGAAACGTATATTTTCTAGCTATATGTCTAAAAAACAGGCACTTTTGCCCTAATTGTGGAGGAAGAGAGACGATTAAGCAGGGGGTTGAGAATGGCGTACAAACATATCGATGCAAGGAGTGTCACCGACGATTCCGCAACGAACGCAGAGCAGTGAATCACGACGATCTCTGGTTTGCCTATGTCTTTCATAAACAAACGATTCGCGAATTAGCAGAGTCGAGTGGTCACGACCGAAAAACACTCATACCGATTATTGATGCGATTGTCGTTCCGAAAAAAATACACCGACCGCGACCAATTCACCTTGTCGTTGATGCCACATACTTCGGCAAACGCACGGACGACACCGCATGGGGAGTCGTCTTGTTTCGTGATGCTGATGCAAAGGAGAATCTCTGGTGGAAGTATGTCGATGAAGAACGTTCCCTTCATTATCGCGAAGGAAAAGAATTCCTTGATGGATTAGGGTACACCATCCTCTCTGTGACCTGCGATGGCTTCAGTGGAAATATCCCTGTATTTAAGGGTATTCCGCTCCAGATGTGTCACTTCCACATGAAAATGATCGTGACACGAGGTACGACACTCAAGCCCAAGACGGAAGCAGGGCAAGTATTGCTTGCACTCATTCGCACACTGACCTATACGACAAAGGATGACTTCACGGAACGTCTCCGTCATTTCCATGTACGCTACGCAGAGTTCCTTAATGAAAAGACTCGACACCCTGAAGGAGGTTGGTCATACACGCATGACGGAGTGCGGCGTGCATACTTCTCCGTGGTGCATTGGTATGACTATCTGTTCTCTTTTCTTATTGATCACAAGATACCGAACACCACCAATACGTGTGACGGACATTTCTCGCACGTGAAAGACATCGTTCGCATTCATCGCGGACTTCATAAAGCACTCAAACAGAAAGTACTTGATGCGATCTTTTTGGAGTCGACTATTGCACCAAAGCGGAAGAAAAAGAGTACAAAAAACACCAATAAATAAACCGGTGTTATTGGGTATTATCT
>JAYSSO010000118.1:0-6589 GCA_043720495.1 Candidatus Lloydbacteria bacterium
ACGTGCGCTCCCAAGACGAAGATGACCGAGGACAGTTGCAATTCGAGTTTTAAGTCTCGGCACTCAAACCGCGGGCTCCTGCCCGCGGTGATTGACTTACCCGTGCACTTACTTTGATGCAAAGTTAGTGCACGGGTATACTGAGTGTATGCATGTACGAAAAACGGAGAAGGGATATTTTTTACGACTTGAAACGGGAGAGGAGATCATCGGCGCGCTTGCTCAATTTGCAAAGCAGGAAAATATTCGCATGGCGTCATTTGTGGCCATCGGTGCCACGACAGAGCTGACACTCGGGTACTATACGCTTTCGGAGAAACAATATCACTGGAAAGAATTTGCGGGTGAGTTTGAAATTCTCAGTGCGACGGGAAATATCAGTATCTTTGATGGGAGTCCTATGGTGCATATGCACGGAACATTTTCCGGCCCGGATTTTTTTGCATTCGGGGGACACGTAAAAAAGGCACACGTGGGTGCATCATGCGAGATCATGCTCACGGTGGAGCAAGGAAGCATCGAACGCACGTTTGATGAGCTAACTGGGCTTAATCTTTGGAAGTTGTAGAAAATAGTGTGCCACTTTTTCAAATAGCAACAATACCACTGGCAAAAATGGAGTCACGGTTGTTTTTATGATATGATGACATTCTGTTATGAAAAAACACGTTTCTTTGCGTGTCGTTGGTTTTCTCCCCGTCCTCCTTGCGCTCATTGGGAATGCTTTTATCACCGTCATTAAGGGCGTGGGTTTTTTTATGTCGGGCTCCGGTGCGATGTTTTCTGAGGCCATACACAGTCTTGCGGACACCATTAATCAGGCGTTTTTGTTGATTGGCATTCGTCGTTCAACGCGCAGTGCTGATGAAAAATTTTCTTATGGATATGGGAAGGAGCGTTTTTTTTGGGCACTCATCTCTGCGTGTGGGATATTTTTTCTCGGCGCCGGAGTTACCGTGTATCATGGCGTCGAACTTCTTTTCACCGAAGAGATGCCGGATATTTCGCCGATACTGTTTAACATACTTATTGTGTCGTTCCTCATTGAGTCGCTGACGCTTCTTTCCGCTTGGTATGAACTCAAAAGAGTGAACCCCGATATGTCACTCCGCGAATCACTCCGCCACGGAGACCCCAGCACCATTGCGGTATTTTACGAGGATGGCATCGCCGTACTCGGAGTGCTTGTTGCACTCCTCTCTTTGGGCCTCACCGAGCTTACCGGAAATCCTATTTGGGATGCCCTCGGCTCTATTTTTATTGGTATTCTTTTGGGTGCGGTGGCGATTATTCTTATTAACAAAAATCGCAAATACCTTATCGGGGTGAACATTCCCGATGAAACAAAAGAGCGTATCATCGCAATTCTCGAAGCGGACCCCACGATAGATCGCGTGCTTGATTTCAAATCCTCGGTGCTTGATGTGGGCGTCTATCACATCAAGTGCGAAGTCGAGTTCAATGGGTCTGCGCTCATGAAGGAGATATCGGAAAAAGGGGAGCTCCGCGATGAATATGAAGAGATTCAAAATAATTATGCGGAGTTTGTGAAGCTTGTGGTCGGTTATGTTGGTCGCGTTCCACGACTCATGGGTTCACATATTGATAAACTGGAAAAGCGTGTACAAAAAGAGATCCCAGAGATAAAACATATTGATATCGAAATAAATTAGTAATATGAAATATTATTTTCACAACAGTATTATTTTTCTTCTCTCGCTCCCGCTTGTTCTTTCGGCACATGGGGGAGTTCACCCCGAGATGGATGTGGCCGGATGGTATGTGCCCTACATCATTCCTGTATCTGCGGTCGCACTCGGACTTCTTGCGGGAGGGTTTTTGTATTTCCGTATGCACAGCATGAAGCTTGCGCTCACGTACGGCGTTGCACTTATGCTCATGACATTTATGGCTATTCGAATCGTGTTTCCCGATATGGAACAAATGCACCACATGAGCACGATAGAGCCCGTGCAACTCTCTCGTGAGGAGCAAATATTAAAGGGGGTGCACGCCGAAGTGTATCGTTCGCCGGGATGCGGGTGTTGTGGCGGATATGTCCAAGGTCTCAAGGATGTCGGCGCAGAAGTTGTTGTACATGAGGTGACTGATGCGAAGCTTTCAAAATTAAAAAACACAAAGGGCATCCCCGCCGATATGTATAGTTGTCACACCAGTATCATTGACGGCTATGTCGTTGAGGGACACGTGCCATTTGCCGCAGTCGCAAAGCTTGTGAGTGAAAAGCCCACGACGACGGGCATTGCGCTTCCGGGTATGCCCATCGGAACACCCGGCATGCCCGGCAAAAAACAAGAAACATTCGAGATAATGACTCTTACCGGCGAGGAATTTATGAGAATTTGATATATGCAAAAATTTTTAATTGCCATACTCGCAACATTGTCCCCACTTATGCTTTTTGCGCACGGTGCGGGGGAGTCGATACAGAAAGAACATAATGGATATTTACTTTCCGTTGGAACAGCAGATGAGTTTGTCTATGCAGAAGAAGCGGGGAGAATTAATTTTGAAATTGAAAACAAGGAGGGAGTAGCGTTTGAGGGCTGGACTGGTGTATGGACACGGATTATGAGCCCAAGTGGGGAACTGTTGTTTGCGGGAACTATCGAGCGAGGAGGCGACGGGCTTATCGCCGGAATGACATATTTTTTTTCGGATGTCGGTGTACATGACGTGAGTCTGCGTTTTATGAGTCGGGAACAAGTTATCGCAGAGTCGGAATTTTTGCTTCCTGTGCGCGAGGGGCGCAAGTCGGAAGGTGAAGTGTTGCCCCAAAACGCGATTGCCCTGCTCGGCGTGCTCACCCTCGGAGTGCTCGCCGGCTATGTGGTAAATGCTCGCTTTTTCCGCAAATGACGTCAGGGAGAGGAGCTAGGCAACAATTCTCTGGAAGCCCCACACAAGGCCGATGATGGAGATAATGACCGCGACGATTTTTACTCCCGTGGGGTACCAAGGTTTCACTCGGAAAAAATAAATAAATGGCAGTATGGCGGCAACGATCATGAATTGTCCCAATTCGATGCCGATATTGAAGGAAAGGAGTGAGGATATGAGGCGATCATCGGGCACACTGATGTCCTTCATCAATCCCGCAAAACCTAAGCCGTGAAAGAGTCCAAAGAGAAACACCGTCGAAATTTTGTTTCCGTGTCTTGCAAACATTTTGTACTTGTCTAAAAATACACTCGTCATGGCAACGTAGGTAATGGAGAGTGCGACCACGGGCTCCACAATCTTCGAGCTGAGTGTCAGAATTCCTGAACCAGCGAGAATGAGTGAAATACTGTGCGCAATGGTAAACATCGAGAGGAGTATCACCTCACGCTTGAAGCTTGCGTAGACAAGAAGGATGGAGAATACAAAAAGGATGTGGTCGGTACCGGAGAGAATGTGCTGGATGCCAAGTTTAATGAAGTCTCGTACATTGTGCCAGAAATTCACAACGGATTTCTGCACCAATTCCACATGCGCAAGAAAATCCTTGTCTTGCTTTAGTTCCGGATTTGCGTCGAGGAACACTTTGAACTCAGCGGGTGTGGCGTCGGGGTTTTCTTTTTTGAATTGAATAAATTTTGCCGGTAATACTTCGTGCGCTTCCACGGGCACGAGGGTGGGAGTGAGGAAAAAAAGAGTAAGTGCAAGAATAAAAATCTTTTTCATGACATTATTTAATCCCCACGACCTCATAATACCCCGCTGTTTCAAGTGTGACCGTAACTGGCTCTAGTCCCTGGTTCTCCCAGTACCAGCCATGTGTTCCGGCAAATGGGGCGATGAGTGTACCGTGCCCTTCCCCTCTCACACCAGTTTCGTGGCTTTCAAAGTACCCAGCTGCTCCACCGGTTGGCTCACCATGGAGATCAAAAACAACAGTGCCTGTGGAGACCCAAGAAAAGAGCATCACTGCCCCTTTATTAAGGCGATATTTGTACTCCACACCTTTCTTGGGAGCTATTATAATTTGCTGTGTATCGGTAGCGTATTCGGTGAGTGCGAGTGTGAGCGCACTCGTCTCCAAACCTTCTTCTTGGTATAGGGAAGAAAATCCAAGTGATTTTCCGGTACGAAGCGGATCAATGCCAAATTCTGCAGGAAGAATTGCAATTACAAAAATAAGTACTGCTGTTGAAAGCGCGACGAGGGTAATGCGAAGCATTTTCTTTCGATGTGTGGGCAACTCCGAAGGATGTAGTGCGTCTGTTGGTGTGTGCATAAGTATAAGAAATTAATGATGACTGCTTATGAAACCATAAGCCCTGTTATTTGATAAAGCATGAGCAGAAAACCTCCGACCATGAGTAGGGCATTGGTCACGAATGCGTGCTTTAGGAAACTCGGATGCGGGCGCCAGTAGCTCATGATTATCAGAATGAAGGTAAGTGCGAGAATTTGTCCGACCTCAACACCCACATTGAAACTAAGCATGTTGGTCACCAGACCATTTGGAGACAATGAAAAGTCTTGAAGTTTTGTTGCCAATCCAAGTCCGTGAAAAAGGCCAAAGAAGAGGACTGCGGCTTTGGGGTTGGGCTCGAAGTGGAGATATGCTTTGAATCCTCCCATGTTGTCGAACGCTTTATAAACGATAGAAAGTCCGATTATCGCATCAATGATGTAGGGATTGGCTTCGATTCCACCAAGCACTCCGAGCAAGAGCGTGATGCTATGTCCGATGGTAAACAACGTTGCATACAGCGCGACATCGCGAAGCTTATAAAGAAAGAAGATTACCCCGAAGAGGAAAAGAATATGGTCATATCCCGTGACCATGTGCTTAGCACCAAGATAGAGAAACTCCATGACTGCTGGTCCCTGCACAGATTCCACAAAGCTTGCGTCTGTTGCGCCGATGCCGTGCGCAAATAGGGTGACGGGCATAAGCACTCCTGCCAAGACAAGTCCCCATATGCGCCAAAAACCCCTTATCATGAGGACTTTTTCTTTGACCAAACAAACCACGCAACAAGTAGCACAAAGATAATACCAACTCCAATCATGACATAAACACGCTGCTCTGGGTCGGCTGGTGTGGTAGTGGTGACTTCGCCGTGCACGTGGCCGTGCCCATCATCGACTGCTTGGGCAAGAGTAATAATCGGAATTGCAAAATAAAATAATACAGAAGTGATTTTTTTCATGTAGATGGTTGTTTTCTTCGACTTATCATATCAGTAAAGCATGGGGTCGGTGTTGCTTCAAGCTGAAAGTCTAACTCTTTGCTGACCCCAATACGATGTTCGAACCGCACATGTGAGAAAAATAGTGAACGTGCATACGCTTGACTTCCGTGCGGTGCAATACTAAGCTCTGTCCAGACTAATTCTTGCTGGGGAATGTAATGAAAAAATCCTTGCTTCTAATGTTGCTTCTCATTTCTTCCGTTGCCTACGCTGACTCTGCAGACAAGCAAGCACTCAAAGAAAAGATGGTTGACATGGAAGTTTCCCAGATGGGAATGTGCGACGGACTTCGTACAACACTTGTTGTCCACCGATCCAAAGAGGGGAAGGTTGCGCACGAGTTCATCGGTTTTTCGGGGACACGATACATTGTGTTTCAAGAAAGTGTGAACGCTACAGAGAAGCTTTATTTCACGAGACGTGGTGAGGATGTGTCCCAAAATGTCAGACCAATGGACTGGGGTGTGCCCATGTTGCAAGATGGGCCAAACTTTTTTAGCTATCACTTCTTTCCCGATAAACAGAACGATTGCATACTTTCACAATTGAAGTGATGCACAAAACTGCTTTAGAGCAGTTTTTTTAATGCTTATTAGTCCGGCGAGGAATCTCGATACTTCTCGTGTGCACACTAAAGATCAGCGAAACCACCTAGATAGCTCGCTTCATATATACAAATTCCGTCTTTATAGATTTTTTCAGTTCCAGAGAATTTTCCTGTTTCTCCTATAAGTTTATTCTCATATTTGAATTTTCCTTCTTCAAATAATTTAGGACCACGGTAAGGCATTTCTGTTGTTGAATTACATAAACTCGCAATGAGAAATGGATATACATCTTTTGCTTCAACCGATTGGTTTACAAATCCGTAGTAAACCATCATCCAAATTGGTTTATTATTTAAAAAAACAACCTCCCTACCTCCATATGGCTCACCACCGAAGTAGTTATCATGGAACTTATATTCCCCATCTTCATATCGAATAGTTGTGGAACCATCCTCCCATTTTTCTTTTATCGAAGAATCTCCTGAAGCGTACGTTGCGCGACTAGCTTCAAGGATAAATTCTCTCAACTTCTGTGTGTCGATGTTATTCATGCTCGCAAGTATATTCCAAATCAAATGATTTTAACACCTTGATTATGCTTCTCATGGCAGCACATTACGCAGAGGGCAGGAGGCTCTCGGCACCACAGAGAATACTTCATTTTCTAAGGCGGAGTACCGCTAAGAAAAATTGGTCGCTACGCTGCGGGTACTTTTCGGACCCGAATACTCATCATCGAAAAGTCTTTCGAGCCCTGCCAGACGCAAAGCAGTTTAACTGTAGGGCTCTTCCATTACATGGACGGTACACCTTGTGGTTTTGCAGACAAAACAT
>JAYSSO010000119.1:0-19683 GCA_043720495.1 Candidatus Lloydbacteria bacterium
ACTGGGTTCATTGCATCTCGTTTATAACGTTAATGTCTATTAACTTAGACAGGTTGAAATTTTCTACTTCCGAGGAATCCTCTATTGCCTGAAATGTAAATACCATAGTTGGATCTACGGCATATACCTGAAATTTCTTTTTATTGAAGTCTTCCTTTAAAATAGGAATTAGTCTTTTCAATATCTTATCAACATGATCTGAATTTGATTTTGCTTTAAAGAAAGAATCGAATTGATATTCAATTGAACATTTCAATTCATTCTTGTCTAAGAATTGTCTAGATAAAATCATTGAATTACTATGAAAGGGGTTTTCCTTATCTAGTCTCAATGACATTGTGAATGCGAACATGATGACCACCTTTGTCGATTTATTTTATAAAATACCCAATGAGGGAATCGAACCCCCATCCTCTGCATGTAAAGCAGATGTACTAGCCGTTGTACGAATCGGGCTTCTTGAGTTCTTGTTTAAGAAAAGATATTGGCATATCTATTTCATAATGTAAAATGCTTTCTGCTAGCATTTCTGCTGTTGTTCTTTTTATATTCAATTCTTTTTTAAGTTCAATAGAAGATTCAATATCACTTTGGTTCATATATATAAAATCCCTTCCATATAGTATATCCAATACTCTTATAGAATGAACGAAGCCGCTTAACGCTTGAACCCTGAATTGAAGATGGAATAATAACAGAACACATTTCTGTATCATCAGTAAAGGATTTAATGATATTCATTAAATTCTTCGCGTGTCCCTTATTTCTCTTCTCAGGAAGAGTATACAAAAGATTTAGGTAAATTCCAGTGTTGATTTTCAGTTCATTTGAGAAATGGAGCCATCCTATATCTTTCGCAAGAACTATAAGATTATCACCTACATTTATATAGGTAATCTCGTACTTTGTTTTATATTTAGATAACCAACGTAAGAAGTAGTTGTTAGGAGCATGAGTTCCGTAACATAGTTTTTTATCTAGTCGTTTATTTGCGAATGCAGGATAGGTCATAAGTTAAAATCTACTTTAATATTCTCTACCTTTTGTCTGGTTTTAATTATAAGATCTATTTCATTATCAGATGAAGGTATATTCATCTCCTTCTTAAGTAACTCCGCTTCTTGACACTTTGGAACGAACTCTACTTCTATATGTGCTTGTTTAAGCATTTTATTTAAATCGTCTATGATATCTTTTATCATAAGTTTCTTTAAAAAAGTGGACCGTACCGGACTTGAACCGATCACATCTAGCTTGCAAGGCTAGTGCTCTACCAGATGAGCTAACGGCCCAAAATGTAACAACTGAATTACCAAAGTAGCATAACCGATGAATTATGAAAAGACAAGCCCACAAAATGGGTCTACCTGCGCACAAGACTGAGGTCTATTACATGTTCCAGAAAACTGCGAAATGACATCCCGGCCGCTTTAAGTGCCTTGGGGACTAGTGATTCTGATGTAAGTCCAGGGAGTGTATTGATTTCCAGTGCGTAAATGCCATTTCCAGAAATAATAAAATCGGTACGCGAATAGTGGCGTGCGCCTATCGACCGATGTGCGGAGATAGCCAAATCACGGAGCGTAGAATGCACGCCCAGCGTAAAGCGTCCAGGGCATATTTCTTGTGACCCACCTGAGTACTTTGCGTCGTAATCAAAGAAATCATTTGTAGCTGGTGGAACAATCTCAATTGGAAAAAGGGCATAGTGACTCCCTGGTACTTTTCCGTCGATGACGCACACCGTCGCCTCAACTCCCACAATTACATCCTCAACGAGTATATCCCCATACTGCGATGCCGTAGCGAGCGCAGGAAGCAGGTCCGTTGGATCGGTAATGATCTGCGTTGCGACTGATGAGCCCCCTGAAATAGGCTTCACAATTACTGGCATAGGACGAGTGTGATAAATATCGAGTGCAGCCAGGTGGAGATTTGCTCCCTCCTCGATAACTTCACCTTCGGGAACTAGCATATTTGCCTGTCGAAATCGATCTTTGGATAATCCCTTGTGCATCCCGATTGCAGAGGAAAGTGAGTCTGAGCCAGTGTAAGAAATACCAAATTGTTCAAACATGCGCTGTACTTTCCCGTCCTCACCAAACGTACCGTGGAGTGCATTCCAAATAACATCGACATGTGTTGCAATGTGACCTAAATCAGTTTGTACGCCATTCATAAGCCACTCCCCTTCCTTGGTGAGTAAAATATCAATAGGAATAAATTTATCATTTGCGAGCGCACGAAGCACGCTCTCTCCCGTACGCAAAGAAACGTCGTACTCACTTGAGGGTCCTCCTCGCACCACTCCTACACGCAGTTTTTGCATGCATTGATTATACACGCCAAGTTCTCACCGTGGAATGCGCTCACGGAGGTGCTGATGATACGCGAGCGCAAAACGGTGAGACTCAGCGTTTGCAATAAGAATCCAGCGTTTGTATGAAATGGCTGTCTCCTTGTGCCCAAGTATTGCTTTCGGCTTGTGGCGTGCATCCTTCACCACGCTCACTACAAGTGCGCTCATACTCTTGTCTTTCATGACTTTTTCTGCTCTTCTTTTTTGAGCCAAGCCACCGTCTATGACGAGTAGGTCCGGATGCATCCATTCAGTATGAGCAAACCGACGCATCAGTACTTCTTCAAGATGAAGTGTGTCATTTGATTTTTCACTATCAATGCGAATTTTAAATTTTCGGTAATCACTTTTCTTGGGTACACCGTCTTCGAGTACAACCATGACCCCTACCGTATACTTTCCAGAAATATGCGCAATATCATACGCCTCGATCCGAAATGGCTTTGCTCTCTGCGATGAGGTCTTTTGAGAGTGTGCCCGTACATCCTCACTGATGAGCGAAGAATCTTTAATGTGTCCGAGTGAAAAAATCATATGCTTGTACTCATTGGCTATTTCAAATTCATGTATCTTTGCATGCGCTTGCATGGTCTTTTTGAGGTGCGTGAGCAGCAGCGCCTTTTTGCCTTCAAAAAAATACCGAATTTCCTTTATTCGCTCTTTGTAGTCAGTTTTACTTATTTCCCCAGTACACACGCCAGGACACAGCCCGATCTGCCGATTAAAGCAGGGCTTTCCTTTCGATGTTCCCTCTTGCGCAGTAAATGGAGTGCAGGTATCTCGATAAGGAAAAATCCTACGAATTATTTTTAAGGCTACTGCAAGCGTGGTTCCCTGTGTAAATGGTCCGAAAATATGCTGATATATTCCATCATCCGTCTTTGGGTCGACAAACATTGTACGTTCGCGAATTGTGAGCACGCGGGGAAATTCTTCCTTGGTGACCACCACATAATTCCAACTCTTATTATCTTTTTCTCTTGTATTGTAATACGGTTGATTGCGTTTGATGAGACTCGCCTCAAGCACAAGCGCCTCAAGCTCAGAATCTGTAGCAGTAAACGTAATCGAGGAAGCTAGAGTCACCATGTCGACAATATGCTTGCCCCGGGTATGCATGAGGTCATTACTAAAGTAACTTCGTACGCGACCACGGAGTGACGTTGCCTTACCAATATACATAATCCACCCTTTGGCATCATGAAACTGATAAACACCTGGCTTGTCGGGGAGTTTGGCCTTTTTGAGATTGTCTTTGTTCATCTTTTTAAAGGTTATATTTCTCTCGCTACTTCTTTCCCTTCGCGAGCATGCGCTTCAAATATTTCCCGGTGTGGGAGTTTGCATTGTTTGCCACTTCTTCAGGCGTACCCTTTGCGACAAGCTTCCCACCGCCGGTACCTCCCTCAGGACCAATATCAATAACATAATCTGCGCACTTAATTACATCCAGATTGTGCTCAATCAAGAGTACGGAATTGCCTTTATTCACCAATGTTTGAAGAATCTCAATGAGTTTGCTCACGTCCTCATAGTGCAGTCCAATCGTCGGTTCATCGAGGAGATAAAGCGTGCGTTGGTCGAGCGGTCGATACAGCTCAGAGGCAATCTTCACACGTTGCGCCTCACCCCCAGAAAGTGTGGTTGCGGATTGACCAAGCTCAAGGTATCCCAGTCCCACCGCACCGAGCGAACGCAGTCGGTCAGAGATAGCTGGAATGTTGTCAAAAAACTCTGTCGCCTCCTCAACGGTCATTTTGAGAACGTCGTAGATACTTTTCTTTTTCCACTTCACCTCTAGTGTTTCTTTTTGAAAACGTTTACCTTGGCAGACATCACAAAGCACATACACCGTCGGGAGAAAGTGCATCTCCACTGCTATCATTCCGTTTCCCTCACAAGCCTCACAGCGTCCACCCTTTACGTTAAAAGAGAAACGTGAAGGCTTCCACCCGCGCACTTTTGCCTCTTCTGTTTCAGCAAATAAATCACGTATGAACGTCCAGCATCCCGTATAGGTTGCAGGATTTGAGCGTGGAGTGCGACCGATTGGTGACTGATCTATCAGGATAGTACGATGGATGTACTCGGTACCAGTGAATGACGCGCAATTATAGATTTTTGCACTTCGATATTTTCGGTCAAATCGCGCCTGAAGATTCTTGTGTATAAGTTCATACATCAGTGTCGATTTTCCGGAACCTGAAACACCAGTGATAGCCACAAAGCGACCAAGAGGAACGTCCACATTCATGTTCTGGATATTGAACGCCTTTCCTCCGCGAATTTGCAGTGCGCCCTTTTCTTTGTATCGACGCTTCTCAGGTATCGCAATCATTTTGTCCCCGCGCAAGTAGTCAAGAGTGAGCGATTTCTCTTTTTTGTCCAGTATTAAATCATCGAGGTATCCTGAGACCACAACATGTCCTCCGTGCACCCCCGCACCAGGTCCAATATCAATAAGATAGTCCGACGCAAAAATAGTATCCTCATCGTGTTCTACGGTAATAATTGTATTTCCCATTGCACAAAGCTCTCGCAAGGTTTTTATGAGTCGATCATTGTCTTTCTGATGTAAACCAATGGTCGGCTCATCGAGCACATAGAGTGCACCAACCAAGCGCGAGCCCAACTGTGAAGCAAGGCGTATACGCTGAGCCTCACCTCCTGAGAGTGTATTAGCACGCCTTCCGAGCGTCAGATAGCCAATACCAACATCTCTCATAAACAGTAAGCGTGACTGAATCTCCTTGATAACTACTTTCGAAATTTCCATTTCAGTAGGAGTAAGAGTGAGTGTTTCAAAATATATCGCAGCTTCTTCTATTGAAAGGTCGGTAACTTGGGAGATATTTAGTCCACGCGGATACAGTTCCTTGTCCTTCTTCTTGCTTGCGTGCTCAGCCTTGATTGCGTCCGCATCGCCAAGCGTAACATGTAATGCTTCTTCACGAAGCCGTTTGCCATTACAGGTTTCGCAAGGTTCATCACCAAAAAAGTGCTTTGTGCCAAGACCATTGCACCCCTGGCACGCCCCAGCAGGAGAGTTAAAAGAGAAGAGTCGAGGCTCCACCTCAGGGTATGAAAAGCCATCATCAGGGCAAGCGAATTTTGCGGACATGAGCGTCTCATCTTCGCTGATGAGCAATTTCACCAAACCGTCAGACTCCTCAAGTGCTCGCTCTACTGCCTCTGCGAGACGTTCACGCACACCTTTCACGTTGTCCGTAAATTCTGAAACAAAAAACTCATCCACCATAATATCGATGTCATGTTTTTTTGTTTTTGAGAGTACTATCTGCTCTCGGAGATTTTTTTGCTTTCCATCGATGCGCGCTTTTATGTATCCTTTTGATAGGTAATCATAGAGTAGTTGATAGTATTCTCCCTTGCGACCACGGACGAGTGGGGCATAAATCCCCACGCGGAGTTTAGAGTATTCCACCCCAAGTACACTTTCCGTCTTGCCCGCTTTTGGAGCACCCTTGCCATACTCATCTACTTTTGCAAACACAAATTCCATGATCTCTTCGTTCGTGAGACGCTTGATGGGCTTTCCACAGGTCAAACAGTGCGGTGTACCAATTCGAGCGTAGAGCACGCGCAAATAGTCATAAATTTCGGTAATCGTGGCAACCGTTGAGCGGGGGTTGGAGGAATGCGATTTTTGGTCAATTGAAATCGCAGGAGAGAGGCCCACTATCTCATCAACGTCAGGTTTCTGCATTTGATGAAGGAACTGCCGTGCATACGCTGAAAGCGACTCAACATAGCGACGCTGTCCCTCAGCAAATATCGTATCAAATGCAAGTGAAGACTTCCCAGAGCCTGAGAGCCCGGTTATTACAACCATTTTGTTGCGAGGCATCTCAACGGTGATGTTTTTGAGATTATGCGTCCGAGCACCGCGCACAATAATGCTGTCTAAACCTGTAGATTTTTTCTTTTGTTCTGCCATATGAGTGGCAAAATACTAACACACTTTCGTTAAAATTTCAAATCCTGATTTCTCTTGAGTATACGGAGAGTGGTAATCGAAACACCACGCTCTACAATGGCCTGTTTTGTAAGGAATGGCAGGCTTACCGCATAGCGGAAAAGTAGTTCTTTTTTGAGATCATTTTCATCTTGAATTTCCGGCACACTATTACGAAAATCCTTGTCGCGAAGTGCCAAATATGGCACATGTTCACGCACCGACACGCAACGCGCCACTTATATGTCGTCAAAAGAAAGCACAGGTGGTTCCTCGTCCCCTTCAGAGCGAAAAAAACCATGCCTGAGAACTCTAGGTAGTGCATAAGTGTGCCCAATACGATGTCCAGAAAACTCAAGATTAAAATGTGTGTAGCGACTCTGTGAGGAATCTATTGATGCATAGAGTTCGTTTGGGACACGAATAATGCCGTCGATGTTGTGCGCCAAATTAAAAGCCGTCGCGTTTACATCAGTGTCATATACATCTTGCTTGATGCGGTAGATATTTTTAAACTTCTCCCCCTCTCGCTTCAGCGTAATAGGAGAGTAATGTTTTCCGTGAGTCATAACTATATTATATCACGATTACAGATTCCCAATCTAGATTCCGGAAATATTTCGATTCAGAACCTCATCCTAATAACCCCAGATGCGAGGCGTGGGGAAAGCGATGAGGAAGGCATATTCATATATGTTGACTGAATCGCAGGGGCCCCACAACAAAGCAGGTGGGGTTAGTAGGATGGGGTTCTTAGACAACGCCCTGTGCGAGCATCGCATCAGCAACCCTCACAAACCCTCCAATATTTGCTCCCTGCACATAGTTCACATTCCCTTTTCCATCATCACCATACTGCACGCATGTTGCATGAATATTTTTCATAATTTCCTTGAGTCGCGCATCCACCTCTTCTTTGGTCCAATAGAGTCGTAGGCTATTTTGAGACATTTCCAGGCCCGAAGTTGCAACACCTCCCGCATTAGACGCCTTACCCGGCGCAAAGCGCACTCCAGCTTTCTGAAGCAAATCTGTTGCCTCAAGCGTCGTTGGCATGTTTGCACCCTCAATCACCGCCAGTCCTCCATTTTCTATAATTAAATGCGCACCATCTTCATCAAGTTCATTTTGTGTGGCACATGGAAAGTACAGGTCCCCCTTAACAGACCATGGTTTTTCTTTGGCAACATACTCTACCTTAAACTTATCTGCATACTCCCTAATACGTCCACGCTTCTCGTTTTTCAGTTCTTTCATGAATGCAAGTTTTGTCGCATCGATTCCGTCTTTGTCATAAATATATCCATCAGAATCAGACATGGTGAGGACCTTGCCCCCGAGCATAATGGCTTTTTCAGCCACGTGTTGTGCTACGTTACCAGAACCTGATACAACAAAGACCTTCCCGCTAATCGTGTCCCCCTTACGCTTCAGCATTTCTTCGGAAAAATATACAGCGCCATAGCCCGTTGCTTCAGGTCGAATTAAGGATCCTCCCCAACCCCAACCCTTACCGGTGAGTACTCCAGTAAACTCATTTGCAATCCGTTTGTATTGACCGAACATAAATCCAATTTCGCGACCACCAACACCAATGTCCCCGGCCGGTACATCGGTATCCGCTCCAACGTGTCGATAGAGCTCTGTCATAAAGGATTGACAAAAACGCATGACCTCACCATCTGACTTACCCTTGGGGTCAAAATCTGCTCCACCTTTTCCACCTCCAAGTGGAAGTGTGGTCAAGCTGTTTTTAAACACTTGTTCAAATCCTAAAAACTTAAGTATCGATAGGTTTACCGAAGGGTGCAGACGCAGTCCACCCTTGTATGGCCCGATAGCACTAGAAAATTGCACGCGATACCCACGATTAACCTGAATGATGCCCTGGTCGTCTACCCAAGGAATACGAAACATTATGGAACGCTCAGGTTCCACCATCCGTTCAAATATACGCGCGTCAAGATAATGTTTCTCTTTTTGCATATAAGGAAATACAGAAAGAGCGATCTCGCGAACAGCCTGGTGGAATTCTAATTCACCTGGATTCTTTTCTATGAGCTGTGTCAAAAACACATCAAGAGTCGATTGCTGGGACATATTTTAAGGGTTAAGGTGTAATGGCTGAATCCGTCATTTTTTTCACTTCTTCGATGATTTCGGGAAGGGTGTAATTTGCCTTTACAAAAAATTGGTTTGCTCCGGCCTTGAGTGCTTTTTCAATATCCTCACGCTGTCCAAAGTTTGAAAGCATAGCAACCTTCGTATCACGCAGTGCAGGGTTCGCTCGTACCCGACGAAGGACTTCAAATCCATCAATTCCAGGAAGAAGTATGTCAAGCAAAATTATAGTTGGGAGTTCTTTTTCTGCCAAGCTAATTCCCTGTTCACCATCCACCGCACTGATGACATTAAAATTCTCCTTGGACAATTTTTGCACAGAAAGATCGCGGAGAAATTTATCATCTTCAATAATAAGCACTTTTAGGCCAGTGGGCAAAGCTGGAACACTCAGTACGGACAGAGATTTGATTGAGGCACCAGTTCCCTCCAGGGTGTACGCAGTGCTGGTGTCCCGAATTTCATCAATATGCTTCTTTACTTTTTGCACAACCCCAACAGCATCAAATGCGTCTTTCACGAAATAATCCTTTACTCCAAGTTTAATCGCCCGACTGATTTGCAGAAGGTCAGATCCCTGAGTAGCTATGATCACCGGGGTGCTTGCAATATTTATGTTTTTATTTTGTCGAATCCATTCAAAGACTGCAAAGCTATCAACGCCTTCGATGTTGAGGTCGAGAATAATGATGTCAGGATGAAGCTCGGTGATGGTGGTGATGGCAAGATTTTCGTTGTGCGCAGTAAACGTCTCATGACCCAAAGACGATATTTGGCTCACAATACGATTCACGATACTTTGATCTCCAGTTATAATAAGAATCCTTCTTCCTAATCCTTGCATGATGATTATTATAGTCTAAAGGTGGTAATTAGTTAAGTGGGAGGAGTACATGAAAAGTCGTTCCCTCGTTTAACACACTATCAAACCAAACTTTTCCACTATGACGCTTTATAACGCTTTGTGCTATGAACAGTCCGAGTCCTGACCCCTCCGTAGCAGCGTGAATAGCATTGTTTGCACGAAAAAAACGAGAAAAAATCTTCCCTTTCTCTTCATCAGGAATACCAATTCCACTATCTTTTACCCAAAAATGCAACTCATTAGTCCCCTCCAGTCCCACACCCACAGACATGAGACCATTTTCAGGTGTGTATTTAATTGCATTATCTATCAAATTTTGAAGCACATCACGCATTTTGTCAGGGTCAATCTTAATCTTAGGCAAAAATTCCTTGGGGGCAGTAAACTCTATGCGAATATTTTTCTTCGTGGCGAGGGTAAGTAGACTACGAATCATGTCCTGGACGAGGTCCTCAAATTGCACGGGCACAAAATTATACTTCAACTTACCTGACTCCAATCTATCAACAGCAAGCATGTCGTTGATGAGAATGATCATGCGTTCATTTGACTCAAAACCCTTTGCAAGGAGTTCGCCTTGTTCTTTGTTGATTTCACCAACATCTTTGTCAATCAACATTTTCAGTGTCCATTTGATGGCCGAGAGTGGGGTACGCAACTGATGGGCAACTATGGATATTATTTCTGACTTCATTTTATCGAGTTGTGTAAGTTTCTCGTTTGCACTCGTGAGCTCGAGGTCGCGGCGAACGAGTAGCTTTGCACTTTTGTCGAACTCCTTAGTGAGTGACTCGAGCCTTTCCACGTGTCCCGCTTCACGAGTAATCTGATCAAGCATGAGTACATCTCTCGTTTTCATGAGTCGCGAAATATATCCACCAAAAAAACCAGTAATTAAATAAATTACGAAGATGATAGCTGACTGCGCAAAAACAGAAGACAATTCCGGAGTCATAATGAATGCTTTTGCCGGATTAAATAATTGCGTAAATAGGCCGGCATGCACGAG
This sequence comes from Candidatus Lloydbacteria bacterium, assembly GCA_043720495.1. Classification (GTDB taxonomy): domain Bacteria; phylum Patescibacteriota; class Minisyncoccia; order Phycocordibacterales; family UBA6899; genus MHLP01. The sequence goes on from JAYSSO010000119.1 coordinate 10,331, forward strand.
CACGGAAATAAAGACAAGTGTCCCAGAAAGTAGTGCAACAAATAGAGAGCCCCGAAATCCAAAAATAATCATCGAAACAAGAATCGGCATGAAAAAGAAAGAATGCCCGATATTTGCTACTCCACCACCCGTAGCGAGCATAACCATAAAGAAAAAAAGCAAATCGAGGCCTATTTGTCCTACATTCAGCAAGTTGAGCACCCTTGTCTCACTTGACTCCATCTGCATTTTCTTCAGTCGGAAATAGAAGAAGAGATTACATGCAAGTACTACAAAAAGCGCGAAAGTGAGAATGGCAACAGTATTGGGAAATTGTGCATCTACGCGCGCCACCAAACCAAGTAGGTAAGCGAGTGGTGCATAATACCAGCGGGCGTCAACAATCCAGCCTGTTGATTGCAATCTTGATCCTCCATGTTCTTCAGTTTTCATTGTTCTGTGTCTCTATCGTACGTCATAATTCTTACTTGTGCCAACTCTCCTTACTCCGCAATGTTGCTAGTTCGGATTCTGGCGCATCGCTTCTCCCTTTACTCTGCAAGTGCCCAAATAAGCAACGAACCATTATAAAATGGAGTACTGTTTCCAGCTTGCTTATCAATTTGAGCGTAACTATATAGTCCAATAATAGGAACGTCTCTTCCAAATATTCGCTGTATCATTTCTATCTCCTCATCAGCATGAAGACCGAGCATCTTTTTTCTCGCAACAGAATTCACCACAATCACTGCTTTAGGTTTTCTTCCACCTAACCGCTTGAGTGCGTCATTTGCAACCTGTTCAGTGGTCTCCATTCCACGCTCAATGTCAGAAATCATTAATCGAATCTCCGACCCAACCGGAATCTCAGAGGTAAAGGTCATTGCACCTTTCTGGTCAACAAATATAGGATTGCGAATTACTACGTCATTACTGTCTGGGGCAAACACTCCGAGTGGATAAGAAATCGCAAGCGAGGGAAGTAGACCATCGTGGAGCTCACTCAAGTGCTCTTCACCAAAATACTCTTCATAGATTGAGGATGCAGGCTTATCATCAACCTCATACAACGTTGTTCCTTCAGCCTTAGTGACCTTGCGGGCAATCCCAATGGGTAAAAATCCATGCCCCGCCACTCCAACTGCAAGATAATCCCCAGACATCCCCATTCCAACGATTGATCCATTATATGCCTTTCCGTTGAGATACTGAAATGTTTCAAAAAAGAGCAGATCATCACTCGCCGCTCCGCCGAATAATGGGAACTTCTCACCAAGTTTATTGATTACACCCGCAAGTGTCTTGTCGCCACTTCCTGTCAGTACGTCAACAAACATGAGCGCAGAAGTGATGTATCCATGTGAATCATACTGAAGCGTATTGGCACAATCTTCTCCCGCCTGTAGTGGATTCCAGAGTATGTGATTACCCACCGCACCCCAAAAACGCATTTGATCAGAGGCGATTGCCATGACGACAACACTTTTTTCAGTGGAAAAACCCTCACTCGAAATTTCACCAGCAGAGGAGCACCCAATCAACTGCGCATCAGGAACAGTTTCAGAAATACCCGCTATCAGCTGATCTTGGTCAAAAGTTGTCGAACCAAACACTATAAGCAAATTTATTTTTTGATCAGTCGGAATCCCTGAAATAGCCTGAGTGCAAGCTTCCCTTCCTGCCTTGTAGGCATCATGGTCTGTCCCCACTCCAACACTTGAGGTAATCATGTAAACAGTATAGCACCAGTTTCGAAGCCTTGCGGAAGTTTCATCCACACGTATACCACTATATGAACATACGCAAATTAGCGGCGGCGATGTTTGGTGAGCTTCCCACGAGGCTCCACTGCTTCGCCCTTCAGCATTTTTATTTCATCACGGAGCAGAGCTGCGGTTTCAAAATCGAGCACTTTGACCGCCGCAAGCATTTGCTTTTCTTTTTGTTTGACTAACTTTGCAGGGTCTTTATCAAATGCTTTTTTATCAAGTAAAAATAGTTCGCGCAAAGTCTTTTCGTGCACTGACTGAATTTCCTCGGTAATATCGTGTATTTTTTTCTGAATGCTTTTTGGTGTAATCCCATGCTTTTCGTTATGTGCAATTTGAATTGCACGACGTCGAGATGTTTCTTTTATTGCCGCCTCCATGGAGCCGGTCATCACGTCGGCATACAGTATCACCTTGCCCGCAATATTTCGTGCTGCACGCCCCATCGTTTGAATAAGTGAAGTTTCTGAGCGCAGGAAACCTTCCTTGTCCGCATCAAAAATTGCGACGAGTGTAACTTCAGGAAGATCCAGTCCTTCACGAAGCAGATTGACACCAACTAGGCAGTCAAAAGTGCCTTTACGAAACTCTGTAAGGATTTTTATACGATCCATTGTTTTCACGTCGCTGTGCAAATATTCGGACTTCACTCCTTTTTCTTTGAGGTATACCGATAGGTCCTCTGCCATTTTTTTTGTAAGAGTGGTGACGAGTATTCGACCACCAACTTTTACAATCTGCACTGCCTCAACAATGAAGTCAGCGACCTGGCCCTCGTATCCCGTTTTCCCCACAATGGGTCGTATAATATTCTCGGGGTCAATAAGACCCGTTGGCCGAATCACCTGCTCGACAACTTCCGTGCTGTGTTCTCGCTCAAACTCGCCTGGCGTAGCAGAAGTAAAGATGACCACTCCGACACGTTTCTCCCATTCACTAAAGCGTAGAGGCCTATTGTCTCTTGCAGAAGGCAAGCGAAATCCATAGTCAATTAAATTGTTCTTGCGTGCCTGGTCGCCCGCATACATGCCACGAATTTGTGGAATAGTGACATGGGACTCGTCGATGATGGTCAGAAAGTCTGGAGTCCCATCAGGTTTGTGTGGAAAATAGGAAAGCAGTGTCTCAGGTGGTTCTCCCGGCGCTTTACCTGAAAAATGTCTCGAATAATTTTCGATTCCACTGCAATATCCCACTTCTTCAATCATGGCCATGTCATACTTGGTTCTCCGATTCAACCGCTCTGATTCAAGCAATTTGCCCTCCTTTGCAAACTCCTTGAGGCGCACATCAAGCTCAATTTTCATGTCTTTGAGTGCACGATTGCGTTCCTCCACATTTGTCACAAAATGTTTTGCAGGAAAAAAGAATACTGATTGCTCCTCAGAAACCATAGCGCGCGTAATGGGATCAATTTTTATAATCGATAGTATCTCACTTCCACTAAACGCAAGTTGATAAATCATGATTTCTCCTGTGGGCATAATTTCCAGTGTATTTCCAATTCCACGAAATGTGCCCGGTCGTAAGTCTGCGGTGGTGCGATCAAAATACACACTGACTAATTTTCTTATCACGTCGTTTCTAGAAATACGATCTCCCTGAGATAGTTTCAAATTGACCTTCAAATATTCTTCCGGTGAGCCTAAACCGTAAATACATGACACCGACGCAACGATAATGACGTCTTTCCGCGACAAAAGCGCCTGCGTAGACGCATGGCGGAGCCGATCAATCTCCTCATTGATCTGCGCATCTTTCTCTATATAAGTGTCAGTGTTTGGTAAATATGCCTCTGGCTGATAGTAGTCATAATAAGATACAAAATAATGCACTGCATTGTCAGGAAAAAACGTGCGATACTCTTGAGCCAGCTGTGCAGCGAGCGTTTTGTTGTGTGCCATGACAAGCGTCGGTTTATCCACGTGGGCTATCACATTGGCCGCAGTAAATGTTTTTCCGGACCCGGTCACACCGAGTAGCGTCTGGAAGCGCGCACCTCCTTCCAGATTCTTGATGAGGTGTGCAATAGCCTCTGGCTGGTCTCCCGCAGGCTTCCAATCACTTTTTAAATTAAAATTTCTTTTCGAATTCATCCTTGACAAGTTACCACAAAATTGTAAATTGCGCAAAGAATTTCAAGTCAACGCAACTTTCCTTTAACAAGGTTTACATTATACTTACACAAGACTCCGGAGGAGAGAAATCATGGCCGAGGTGTGCGGTAAGCAAATATGGAAAAAAGGGGGCGGACTCATTATTGACGGACACTGTGGGCTGACGAAAAACCATAATGAAAAATGTTCGCTCGTGAATACCGCAAAAGCTGAAGCCGAGCGCATGTCTACCAAACAACTCGATCTCGACCTTACGGAACATTGGAAGCCGTGTCGAGATCTCCCCGGAGGAGATAGCCCTGTCACGTTGCCAGGTGGAGATGAAGAGTTGCCCGAACATCTCATCGCCGATGAGATCTAGTCAGAAAAATACATCCCACAACTCCGACTAACACAGTCGGGGTTTTATGTCTTATTGCTTATAGTAGTCGTGCAAGGTTTTCTCTTTGAGAGCAGAATATGTGCCGTCAAAAAGTGACAAACGAATACGCTCAACCAAATTTACCGCAAAATAGAGATTGTGAATGGACCCAAGTGCTGAACCGAGCATCTCATCTTCCCGAAACAGGTGTGCGATGTACGCGCGTGTGTGATGTAAGCATGTGTAGCATCCACAGCCTTCCTCGATCGGCGTGTGGTCATCGATATACTGCTTATTCTTGATGATTATGCGTCCATTTTTTGTATAGAATGAACCATTGCGCCCCAGCCGTGTGGGAGAAACGCAGTCAAAAGTATCTACCCCTGCTTCTACTCCGCAAAAGAAATCAACAGGATCGCCTATGCCCAAGAGGTGTCTCGGTTTGTGTTCCGGAAGTATTGCATTTACCCATCTGACGGCAGTACCGATGTCGTCCTTACTAAAAGATCCACCGATTCCAAAACCATCAAAGTCCATAGCACCAATAGTCCGCGCCGCCTCCTCGCGCAAGTCTTGATACTTTCCTCCCTGTATAACCCCATACAGCGCCTGATACGGAGGCACCTCTTTCTTCTCCCCCAAATTGTCAAAGTTTAACTTTGACAATTTTTGGTGTTCAGTAAGGGAGCGTTCTGCCCATTTACGTGTCCGTTCGAGCGATACTTTTTGCTTCTCATGGGGTGCATGGGGCGATGTGCATTCATCAAACGCCACAATGATATCCGCACCTATGTTGTGTTGAATCTGAATTGAACGCTCTGGTGTAAAGCGATGCAGGCTACCATCACGATGCGACTTAAATGTAACGCCATCATCATCAATTTTCGCAAGTTGCCCGTGGTCAGTATCTGTATCTTCTTCATTCTCTTCTTCTACGGCGACCTTACCAATCCCCTTCCCAAATGCTACGCCAAGTGAGAACACCTGAAATCCTCCAGAATCAGTAAATGTTGGACCATCCCAGTCCATAAATTTCCCCAGACCACCTGCTTTCTTCACCAATTCATCTCCGGGTGCAAGGTAAAGGTGGTATGTATTCGAAAGTACAATTTGCGCTCCCAGACTTTTTACCTGTTCCATGGTAAGTGACTTCACTGTCGCTTTGGTGCCGACGACAATAAAAGCAGGTGTCTTGATATCACCATGTGGGGTGTGGATAATACCCGCCCGGGCGAGCGAGTCCCCGCCAACCTTTTTCTCTATGGTAAAGCCAAATACGTTTTGCGGCATAGTACGAATGACTATACCACAAGCACCCATCTTCTCTAGTCACGTTCATATCTGAATATGCTATAGTGCATTAAGCATCGTTCATTATTCATAGGGAATAGCAACATGAAACAATATCTCGACTACCTCCGCACTATCAAAGACAAAGGCGTGCACAAAGAAGACCGAACTGGCACGGGGACCACGAGCATCTTTGGACATCAGATGCGTTTTGATCTCGCAGAAGGCTTTCCACTTGTCACTACGAAAAAAGTCTTCACAAAAGCAATCATACATGAGCTACTCTGGTTTATTGCAGGTGACACAAACATTAAGTACCTGAAAGATAATGGCGTCACAATTTGGAACGAATGGGCAGATGCAAATGGCAATTTGGGTCCCGTATATGGACACCAGTGGCGCTCTTGGGGAACACCTAGTGGCGAAAAAATTGACCAACTGCTCGAAGTTATAGAGACCATCAAAAAGAATCCGGACTCACGACGCATCATTGTATCTTCGTGGAACGTAGCGGACCTTCCCAAAATGGCCCTCATGCCCTGCCATTGTCTTTTTCAGTTTTATGTTGCAGATGGCAAGCTCTCTTGCCAACTATATCAACGCAGTTGTGATTCATTTCTTGGTGTCCCCTTCAATATTGCCTCGTATGCACTACTTACGGAAATGATTGCTCATGTTACCGGCCTTGCGGTTGGTGAATTCATTTGGACTGGTGGTGACTGCCACATCTACAGCAATCATATGGATCAGGTGGACCTACAGCTTACACGTGAGCCACGAGCACTCCCCAAATTGCATATCAAGCGCAAGGTCGATTCGATTCTTGACTTTAAGTTTGAAGATTTTGAGATTGTGGGATACGACCCGCACCCAGGTATTAAAGCACCAATTGCAGTCTGACAGTACTTCGCCTATACTCTTTCACAGAGTATAGGTTTTTTAAACAGGAAAATATGATTATCTCTGTCATCGTAGCGCACGACAAAAAACGAGGTATCGGCAAGGACAATTCCCTGCCCTGGGCGGGAAAAATTCCCCGCGACATGGCGAGGTTCAAGGAACTCACTACCGGTCATCCTATTATTATGGGACGCAAGACATTCGAGTCGATTGGCCGAGCGTTGCCCAATCGCATGAACATTGTGGTCACTCGTAACAAAGAGTGGAGTGCAAACGGTGTGTGGCATGTACACTCCATCGAGGAGGCGCTTCTTGAGGCTAAGAATAATGCGAGTGGTTGCGAAGAAATCTTCATCATTGGCGGTACCCAGCTCTTTACACAAGCACTACCGTTTGCAGATCGCTTGTATGTCACTGAAATAAACGAGACTTTCGCCTGCGACACCTTTTTTCCTGAAGTGGATCCGCTGAAATGGCAACGTACTACAGTTCAGGTATTTCATGCTGACGACAAAAATGCATTCAAGCTCAATTTTCTCACCTACGAGAAAAAAACCGCCTAAGCGGTTTTTTTGAACCAACGGAGGCTTTACTTGTCTCCTTCTGTACCAATAAGAAGTTTCCTCATAACTGTTCCCATAAGGCTGAGAAGCAACCCAAGCAATACTAAACTGACAAATCGAGCAGATACGAGTACAAATGTTCCCGCAATAGTCAGGGGCTGTTCAAAGGGCATACCTCCTAGCAATACTTTAAATGCCCAATACATGCCCGATGGGATATCTTTGGCGTATGATGTGTGTCCCTCCACCACGAACAACACGCTTCCCAGAAGCAATATGGAGAGTAGAAGTGCAATTCCATAAATTTCTACATTTAAACCATAGATAGACTCAGGATGAGGCAAGCTTTTCTTGGGATTCGCCAATTTGGCAAGCCGAACCATGCGGAGTAAGCGCAAGATACGTAACGACCGTGTAGCTTTAAGAAATGTAAGATTAGCAATACCCAGAAATGTGGGGATGATGGCAAGTAAGTCGACAATGCCAAAAAAACTAAACGCATATCGTGATTTCGATTTTGCCAACCACAAACGCAGAAAGTATTCAGCAGTAAACAACAGAGTCGTCGTATACTCAATTAACATGAAGAGTGGTTGGTAGTTTGAAACAGAATTTACCGTTTCGAGTACGATAGCTAAAATCGATACAAGAGTGGCTATTGCAAGCGTGTTGTTTGCGACCGCAAAGAATGGTGATTGTTGGTCATCAAAAATATCGAGCTCGCTGTGATGTTTTTTCATGATTGTTAAATACAGTTACTTTGTTTCTTGGCACTGCTTCACAAAATGAAGTGCCCCATGCAGACCACCGATGTCGCCCAGTGCCGAGTGCTCTATCTTCGGAAGTTCGGGATAGATATGGAGTATTCCCTTGAGGTGTGCCCGCACACGATCTACGGGAATACCAATTTTTTTCATCATGGATCCACCAATCACGACAATATCCGGCGACCAGTGCACAATTGTATTGTTTAACCCAAACGCTAAGAGGCGTGCCATTTCATCCCAAAAAGCCTCATCAGTGATTTCATACGGCTTTTTTCCGTATCGCTCCGTGATCGATGTACCTGAAACGTATCCCTCCAAATCAATCCCCAGTCCACCAACCGATGTGGCATGTAGTGCACCACCAGCATCAAAAATCTGATGACCTGGCTCAAATCCCATCGCGGAGACATCAATGCGCTCATTCACGATACGAACACCACCTACACCCGTTGAGACCGTCATATACGCACAGATGGGGTATCCTTTCCCACTACCCGCAACCGCCTCTCCTAGTCCCACGATAGCGGTGTCGTTCTCAATAAACACTTGGCATCCAAACGCAGTCTCAAGTGCTTGTTTAATTGGCTTTCCGTTCCAGCCCTGAAGGTGCGGGCCATTTAAAAACTGCGTGCGATCTCTAGATAATGTGCCAGCAATACCTCCGGCTCCCGCAGTGGCCTTTTCACCCATGAGCAGTTCCGTCGCAAGGTTGCGCAGTACGAGCATGCCTGCATCAAAATCTTTGGGAGTCTCGACGATCTTGGGCTCCTCAAAAGTGGCTCCGTCGCGAGAGAGTGCGATACGCATGTTTGTTCCTCCAATATCAAAAAGTAAATACATATGATGTGTTATTAATAATAGTCATTTAAACTTGGCATGACTACTCCCGAGTAATTTTCTTGTACCCTCCTTATACTGTTCCACGCTTGGCTGATCAAAGGGATTGATGTGTAGAAGTTCTGCGAGGTAAATCGTTGAAAGTATTCGCCACTCTAAATAAACACCAAGCGCATAAGCTGAAAGCGCAGGAAGTTCTACCTCAGCAAAAGGGAGCTGAAGATTTCTATACGCGCCAGCGACACCACCGTAGATTGCCGACATAATGTCATCGGGACTACAACCTCTAAGCCCAGGTACTAATTCTCCCAACATAAGATCACCGGGGACACGGAGTGACGAAGGCACCGCTCCTCGTACGAGCATTGTAAATTTGTCCTTAGGTCCGCCAAAATACAACTGCGCCATCGAGTGCAGGTCAGTGGAACCAATCGTCACGATTGGAGTAATGCCTGTGCGTACTACTTTGCCACTACGATCATGCTCTTTCCCCAGTGACTCAGCGATGAGTTGTCGCTCCCATTTACCTAGAGACTCAAGCTCGGGATGAAAGTGAAAAATATTGAGTATGGTGACACCCTTCTGCATTTCGCCGAATATTACTTCCGCATTGTGCCTCGCAAATTGCTCGTCTCTGTTGTTACCAAAGTTTTTGAGTAACATAAATTGTGCCCCTCTCTGTAGCTCCACAACATCAATGCCGGCAAGAAGTAGTGGGAAAATTCCCGCTAGTGAAAATATCGAGTACCGCCCACCAACATGTTTTGGCA
>JAYSSO010000120.1:0-6580 GCA_043720495.1 Candidatus Lloydbacteria bacterium
CGCCCGAGACAGTTCATTGTTGTTTCCAAAGAATTGAATACGGAGATGGGTGATGTATGGCTCGCCTCGTGCAAAACGTTTAAATGCAACAAGGTCATAATACTTCGGTAGGCCCTTATCGCTGTCTTCTACTATTCGCTCTATCCTATATGGCCCAGAACCAATTGGTTTAATGTTGTGGTACGTTAAGTCAAACTCATCATTTGGAACGTTTTCCCATATGTGTTTTGGCAGTATTCCCATCGTCGCATTTTCGAGAAAGGGAGCATAGGGTTGCTTAATGCGAAAAATGACGGTGAGTGGATCAGGAGTTTCCACTGTTACACCTTCCCAACTTGCTCGTCTTGGGCTTTTTATCGCAAGCCCCTGATCTTTCACTTTCTCAATTGTGAATGCAATATCAGCAGACGTAATAGGTTGACCATCGTGCCAAACGAGGGCATCGCGAAGCGTGAATGTGTAGGTGAGACCGTCCGCTGAAACATCAAAATTACGAGCGAGGTCGGGAATAAATTGATTGTCGTTCGTTGACTGTACAAGTCCTGAGTAAACAAGTTCAGACAAGTCGCGATCCGCATCGGAGCGTGCAATCACGGGATTCACAAAACGAGGGCGACCAATTATACCTTCAGTAAGGAGTCCTCCATTTTTTGGAATTTCAACCAAGAACAGTTCATTGACGTGAGCAAGGAGCATAAATGAACTGACGACAAAAACGAAAGCACAAAAAACAGCAACACGACGCCAGAGAGCGGGAAGCGCCAAGAGTAATGAAGCGAGGGTGTGTCGCCTGACGTCCTCTTTTGGTAAAGCAGATTTTTGAGAAAGTAATTCTTCCACGAGCTATCTATAAAGAATAATCAATGAAAATCGTTTTCTCTTACGGAAATATATGTTGAAACGAAGAGAAAACAACATCGCTCAAACAGCGCTGTACATTGCCCGTCTTTATGCCGAAAAAACGACGATAAAAGGGAAGCAACGCAGAACGCAATAAATGCAGACAACTACGCTCCTGCTGGTAAGAGCAGTACGCCAAAATTTGCCAAAATGAAAAGCACAGCAAGGATGATGGTCGAAGTAAACATGACCTTCTCAAAACCTCTGCGTGAGTATGAAGTACCGCCTCCGCCATCACCCCCACCAAAAGCACCCCCCAGCTCGGCGCCGGAGCGCTGAAGCAAAATAAGGGTCGACAAGAGTATGGCGATAACAATTTGCACCCACGGGAGTGCCTGTGTGAGTAATTCCATGAAGAGAGTGTAGCAAATTGAGACAAAGGTGTCAAAAATAAACAGCTTTTCTTTTAAAAAAAGCTTGAAATTCAATCACTGCGGGCTCCAGCCCGCGGTGATTGAATTTCAAAAACAACATACGAAAATGGGGGTGTCAATATCGAACCCACGAGTATGGATGGGATAATGCCGTCAGTGGCAGAGAGTACACTCAAAAAAATATTGCGCATTGTCACGGGAAGACCGTATGGTATTCGTGTAAAGCGGAGGCGCGTGGGCGCACTGGGGGGGGCAACAAAAGCGTATAAAGCACACAAAGAGGAGGCTCGAAAGCTAGTGCACCAAAAACTGTCTGTACTCAACCAGCACTACAAGCTCCGCTATGGAAAAATCGCCATTCGTAATCAACGCTCCCGCTGGGGAAGTTGCTCTAAAAAAGGAAATCTGAACTTTAATTTTCGTATCCTCCTTCTCCCACCCTCACTCCAAGACTATATTATCGTTCACGAACTTTGCCATCTGGCTGTATTTAACCACTCGAAAGAATTTTGGTCGCGAGTTGCAGAAACAATCCCAGACCATTTTCACAGGCGTAAGGAGCTAGTAAAAATCGCTCGCGAAGGTCTTCCACCGAGAAAAAACGTACAGAATGTATCCAGAATCTGATTACACGTAGCGAAGTCGACCAGGATTGGGGGGTACAATTGCACGAGCCGAGCAAGTTGAGAGAAACGGGAGAGCAGAGTATACTCATTTTATGATAGGGCTCGCACTTACTCCCGAACAATTCAAAACCCTGCTCCGCATGGTCTATATTGCCAATACCGTTGTGAACGGTCATCGTGACGAGGATTTTGCTGTAGAGTACGATGACCTTGAGCAGTATGTATTTTCTCGAGCAAAGGATGCTGGTTTTCCCGCTGCGACAGTAAGGCATAGCATTGCAGGAGACGAGCATCACCATCCGTCCCGAGTGTTTGAGAATGACAGTGAGGTTAATAAGCTCCTTGATGAGTACGACCTACACATCATGGTAGAACTGCTTTCAGAAAAATTGGCAGAGCGAGATATCGAAATATCGCATGGCCCCCTAGCAAAAGAAAAATTGCCCGAGCGTGACTATCTTAATCTCCTTGAATTAACGGCAGACAATTATGACAAAGAATTTCTCGCAAACGGACTCACAAACCTGACCATAAAGACCAAGGGTGAGGTGAAATAAAAAAACCACCAGAATGGATTCTCATAGCGCCACAGCTCACCCACTTCGTGGCTTCTGAAGAATCTAAAATACAACTTCTCAGAAACATCCCCGTGGTTCACAAAAACTGAAAATCTCCCGTAAGGGAGATTTTCTCTTACATTTTTGTGCAGAGGAGAGGATAATTTTTCGTCGCACTCAAGGATTTCCGCGACCCGACTCGCTGTTTCGTTTGCTAGCGAAACTGATGCACCCTTTTTCGATTCCTCTCTGGGCACAAAGACAGGACTTGATGCCTACTGCATCAGTGCGGGTTTCCGATTTTTTTGAGATAAGAATTTCTCAAAATAACGGAGAACCCCTTCAAGTCCTCTCGCGTAGGCAAAGCAGTTTGCCTACTCTGGGCACAATGCAAAAAATCCCTTTTGGGGATTTTTTGCATTGTGCTCTTATTCTATCCTTTGCGCGAACCTTTTTCGAGGGAAAGGAAAGCTAACCTCAGGCACCCCCGCTCGCTTTGCTCGTCGCCCCACGGCATCTCCGGCTCTCGATTTTTTTCCGCCCGCCATAAGAAAACTACGATTAAGGAAAGGATATGCCGGTGGGGCGCTGTCGCATTCATCAGAAAACGAGCATGTGTAGCTTGGGAGTGTTGTGGTCGTTCGAGTTTGCTCGTTTTCTGCTGATGCGCCAGGCGGGGGTGCTCCTCCACGCGTGTGTTGTCCGTCTTTCATTCTTCGCTCCGTACAGAGTTTGGTGGTCGCCCGATCTGCTATCCACGCTCGGCGCAACTCTGACCCTCGCTTCCACGCCCACCGCCCTCCGCACAGCCCGCTCGCTTCGCTCGCGCTGGCTGCTGCGGCGTTGGGTGTGGTCGCCTTGCGTGCTGAACGGCTCATATGGGAAGAAATAAGCCGTTGGAGGTTAGCGTTTGGTGTAGGTCACTGCGTGACCAGTCTTTCCGCTCTGGGTAATTTTCCCTTGCTTCTCGAGTTCCGAGAGATAGCGGGTGGCGGTAGCGTCCGAGACATGCAGGAGTTTCTCGACTTCGTCGTTGGTGATGCTTGTTTGCTTCGCAAACAAGCCCATGATCTTGATGAGCTTCTTCTGTTTGCGGAGTTGGATAACAGCGCGAGCTTTGGTGAGAATGAGTCCGACAATATTTTGTGGAGAGGTTGGGATAGTTGGCGCTTGCGCGGGCATGGGAGAGGGTTGCGGTGTGGGTTCTGGTTGGGTGGTTCCTTGTCGAGACTGTGATGGTGGCGGAGTTCGAGGTGACTCCTCTGGCGGACTCCCGTTCAGAATTGGGGTTGCTGTAGATGTTAGAGTTTCCACCTCGGGGGCCACAGCCCCCTGCGGTGCAGGTTCTGGCACAACTTCGGGCAACGGCTCATTTCTTCCCATTTGAGCCGTTGGCTGTTCGAGGGGTGTTTCGATTGGCTCAGATACTGGCTCAGTTTGAGGCGTTTCGGGTGGAGTGGAAATTGGCACAACTGGGACTTGCGCAGGCTCCGCCTGCGGTGGCTCAATGGTCGGAGTATCTACCACTACTGGGTCGGGAGTGGGTGTTGAGGGTTCTGGTGTCTGGTTTGTTTGTTCGTCCATCGACCTATTTTAACAAAACATGGTCGTATATGACACAGGTGCGAGGTGGAGTGGCACACCTTGAGCCGTCCGCGAGCCTGCGCGGGCATTGTAGGGGTGATTTTGAGATTTCCACACAAAGCACCTACTCGCCATAGATTTTTATTAGCTCTGTTCGATCAGACCCTTCTTTTGCAAAATGCGTTTCGTAATAGTCGCTGATTGCAACTGTCTGAATACTACCGTTTGCACTTACATCACGGAGCGAGTGGGGTAAAGTCTCTGTATTTGTAAAACAAAATGATCTTGACGACTTCGGCTCCATGCTTGGAATTTTTTGCTTATCGTCGTCACTGACATTAAAACATGACTCGCCAAGCATATCGTTATAAAATATAGAACCCGTCACGGTTGTGGTTCCTGAATACCCAATTCCATATCCGTAGGCGGGATAAGCTGGGTCAGCATAGATTTTCACTACAGTGAAGTCACCCAATTTTGTACCGATCGATGGAAAAACGGGAAATGCGGTTATGGGCGGAGGATCCACGTGGTCGTCCTCAATTGAATGATTCGCACGTGTAGCCGATACTAGTAGCTCAGGTTGTAGGTCACGGTATCTTATTATTATCTGTGGAACCTCCACATACACTGGCTCAACTTGTACGAATGTGACACCCAGCCAGAACCCGACAAAGAATGTCCCAACAAATACCAGCACTGCGAGAATCTTTGAGTACCATGTTACTTTTCCCCATTCGATGGTCATTTGATAATTCTAACACAGTTGCACAGAATGGTGTTTGTAATTTTTAATCAGTAATGTACTATGTGTAACAATATGTCCGAAAAAGACCCATTCGCAAATTTTGATACTAGCGGACTTGAGCTTGTCCCCATTGACCCTCAGCAAACGGAAGGCGGGCAAGAAGTGTCCCTTGCTGAAGTTGAGGCGTCCCAAGAGCGACTAAACGGAAACATGGAGCGGCTGAAGGAGAATCTTGCTCAACTCGACACCCTTTCTCCTGAGGTTGTAGCTTCTCCAGAGGGGCAGGAGGCAACGGAATCGTTTCTTGGGAACATTTCTTCTCGTCTCAAGAATTTTGGCTCGGGTATAAAAGAGAGGGTGATGTCGGGTGTTGCCTCTCTTGATAATGGAGACAGGGTCGCAAAGGTGCTCGGCACCGTTGCGGGCGTCGGAATACTTGCCCCCGTTATGATGCAATTTGTACGCTCGCGTTGGCCTGAGGCTGGAGTTGCCATGGATATGATGCCCGATGCGTTGCAGCAACTTGCACATCTCGATCTTGCAAGCAGGGTAAGTGAGTTATTTGGCGGTGCTCATGCATGGGTGTGGGACACGGGAAATGTCGATGGCATGAATTTGCTCGCCGATGTAGCTTCAGGAAAAATGGATTTTGCAAATCTCGCAGAAGAGCAAGTGTCACTACTCCAACAAACACTCCCACCAGACGCAATGTCAACGATGGAGCATTTTGCTAAAAATCCAACAGGTGGAATTGACGCACAATACATTGCTGAAAATCAAGCACATTTGGCCGCAGGGGCATCAACGTTTGGGAATATGGCTTTCCTTGGAGCTCCTGCACTAGCTATTGGTGGAGCGTTGCACAAAGTGGGGCAATTCGCACGAAAAAGCTTGAGCAAATAAAAATCTTATGGACACTCAAAAAATTGACGAATTAAAAAAGAAATTAGAGGCCTTAGGAGATGATCTGTCTCCGCGCGACAAAAAATTTGCACTCGATGAACTCAATGCACTTGTAGGGCAAATCAATGGGGATATAGAGGAATATGTTTTGAAGATAAAATCCCTAGAAATTAAGCAAGGCATGTAGGCGAGGATGTCTTGCCTAGTTTCGTTCTATTTCAAGAGTTCAGCACTCGGTACCCCGAGTGCTTTTGCTAATTTCGAAATTGTCGAAAGTGTTGGATTCGTTTTGCCATTTTCAATGTTACTAATAAATCCACGACTCACGCCAAGCTCACGAGAGATATCCCCCTGAGATATGCCCTTTGGGGTTCTGATTTTCTTAAGATTTTGCCCAAGTTTTTTTGACTCGTTCACAGTTGAACAAGTTTATCGCTTGTTACATTTAACCACAATGGTATAGTATAAAGCACCACTCTCAAGATACAATGAGGTAAGCGAAACGCTTTCTTGATTTTAAGTATGGCGGGCGGAAAAAAATCGAAAGCCGGAGATGCCGTGGGGCGACGAGCGGAGCGAGCGGGGGTGCTTGAGTAGTCATTCCACATTTCTATCGAAATAAGTTCGCGCAAACAGGAGCAAAAGTGCACAAAGAGAGACATCGCGGAAATGGGTCGGAGGAAAGTCGTATCGCAAAGCAATACGGCGACAATCCGAAATCCGTTCGCCCAAAAATCCCATAAATACCCCCCAGTGTATGCAAATGCAAAATACCAAATCCAAATGCGTGCTCTATGCGCGCAAGAGTACCGAGGAAGATGACCAACAGATCATGTCTATCGACGCGCAGTTGTTCGAGCTCCAAGAGTACGCACATAGAGAGCAGAT
>JAYSSO010000121.1:0-6532 GCA_043720495.1 Candidatus Lloydbacteria bacterium
GGACATAAAAACACAACGTGGGGTGTGTTTTTTAACGGGTGGGTCTTATTGGGGAGCAAGTCTATTATTGAATTTCTGCAAGCAATGCCTCGAGCGTTCCTGAACCTGACCATTTTTTGATTAGCGTGCCACCTTTGTCGACCTGCACCAGAGTGTGCTGATAGGTCACACCGTATTTTTGCTTCATTGCAGAAGAATCGTCATAGTTGACGTCTAGGATGGTTACGCCGTTGGGTATTGAGCCCTGATTTGCGCGAATGTTTGTATCAAGTGCCTTACACGAAGGGCACCAGCTTGCGCGAAAGAACAATACAACATCTCCGAAATCTGCCCGCGAGAGCTTTTCTGGTGCATAGACCTCATACGCGCCTGCTTGTCTCGCTTCCATAACGGAAGTTGCTGGAGGCGGTGGCGAGACTGCACTTGTCTGCTGAGTTGGGGTTGGCACAGGAGCTGGAGAAACTGTTTTCATTGAGTCTTTTTCTGGCACAATTGCGCTTTCCATTTCTTTCATTTCCATCGACATATCTTCCTTTTGCGGATGTGGCATGCCTTCATGTTCTTTCTCACTTCCCTTTTCTACGACAGAAGTTCCCACTGGCACAACCTCACTCATTTTGTCCTTTTCACGCGAAGCGAGCATCGTCCACCCCGTGAGGGCAATCACGAGTAAAAAAGCCCCCACTAATTTTAGTCCCATGTGCATAGTTATTTGTTGATGATCAAGTAATACATCAAGTATACGCACTATGATTCAAATGTAAAGTAGACTTTACATTTTACTGTGGATAGTTACCGCCACTCATCAACGAGTCGAGCGCCGAGTTTCGTGAGTACCATGGTACCGAGCGCGGATATTATCCATGAGTCTATCTCGTGACGCATTCCTTGCACTAGAAGTGCAAGTGCGAGGACGCCAATTCCGGAAAGATACGCTATGCGCCCTGCATTCATTCGGAGCACCACCTCCCGCTCATCAACAGCGTGTTCAAACATCACGAATCCCGCCCACGCGAGAATAAGCAATGTTGCAAACAAAAGGACAATCATCTCATTCATGTCCGGCATCCAAAACGGCAAGAGGTCCGCAAGTGCGAGGAGAAGGAAGACGAGTATGCACGCAATCAAAATGGGAATGATGTTATGTTTCATGCTTGAGTGTGAATAATTTTTCAACTGGGACACGGAAAAACTTAGCTATATTCATTGCAAGTAGCACCGACGGTGTGTAGTTGCCTTTCTCAAGCGCAATGATGGTCTGCCGACTTACCCTCACGGCTTCGGCGAGTTCCTCTTGGGTCACCCCACGCGACTGCCTGTGCGTCGCGACACAATTGTGGATCGATTCCGCCATAATAAAGTTATAGCATAAAATCGTCTTGTGCTCACTTGGGCACTTGTCGACGAGGGCGACCGTTGCACCAGTGCTTGAATTACCACTGTTTTTTCAATAATTACATTAAGGTAAGTGCCTGTGCCTTACTGGGTCTAAAACTTTTTATACCCAAAAAGGAGTAGGCAGTGTGGGAGTATTTAAAGTACTGACAGTAGCTGTGCATTGATAGTATTGAGTATGACCCATGAACCAATCACGAGCAGAAGTCCCAAAATAGCATTCCAAATACACTCTTTTGATTCGTTTTTTTGCGAAACCGATGGAGATCCAATCATTTGGATTCCACAAATCACAATCATTACAACTGCGAGAATTCCCGCTAGTCCGATAATAACCCGAACCATACCCTCCATGTATTTAGAGAGCGTAACTTCGGTTAGCCCGGCGAGTGGTGCGAGGAGAGTGTAGGTAGTCTGAGCGAGCGTAGGCCACGGTGCAAGTAGTGCAAGTAAAACGATGGTGAGTGAGCTATATAGTGCAGTGCGCATATAGCTTTAATTATACATTACAAAGCGTGAACGAGCATGAGCCTTTCTAATAACCCCACCACCACGGGGAGTACTTCATTTTTCTAAGGTGGACTACCACTAAGAAAAATTGGTCGCTGCTTTGTTGTGGGGCCCCTGCGATTCGGTCAACATATAAGAATATGCCTTCCTCATCGCTTCCACTACATGGACTGTATACCTTGTGGATATTTAAGAAAATATCTCACAAGGTCTTGCGCAATGGGTCCCACCCCATTGCTCACCCCACGCCTCGCATCTGGGGTAATTAGAAAGGCTCTAAGAAAAGTTTATACTGCAATTGTTACCTTGGGCAATTCACATAAAAACCTCCAGGAAGCGCCCTATTTAATCTGTCGACATCTCTGCAGTAGTAGCTTGATTGTCCTAATTGGCAGGCGTGCCAATGGTTTCCCTCCAGAGTCATCCAAAAGGTTGTACCATTTAGTGTAAGGCGATAGCGACAGGGATAAAAAGAAGCTGCAGACTGAGTTGAATTTTGCCTAATCCACGCGTTGAGGGCTGGGCTGTTGTTTCCTAAGTCAAAAACAGGAACCCCTGGAAAATGAGTTCTATGTCCAGCCTCACTTCCACCGGTAAGTACTACATTTTGTCCAGATTGGCTTGCGAGGTCTCTTACAAACTGCAGTAAATTTTGAGGCATTCCCGCAACGTTCGTGCACTGAAAACCGGTAGCAATTGCCGCTCCAACACATGCATTTCTGTTTATGCCAACTGGCCGAGAATTAACACAAGAGTTGTTTCCGCAAAGAAACTCACGGTTTGCAATCTCACTCCCACTACCCACAGGTGGAGCTACTGGTGGTGTACCGGGGGGTGGAGGAGGGGGAGGGGGGGTTCCAGGAGGGGGAGCGATTATCTGAAAACAGCCCACGGAGCCTCCACCAGCCTGAGTATTAACAATTATAGCTCCAGAAGCCTCTGCCGCGCGTAATCCTTCAAGACATGACTCCGGGCTTGTCCACCGTGGGGAGTTAAAAATTTGTGTTCCCGCACCTTCTCTGTAGCGAAAGTACCAGCCCGATTCCCTTGGAAATGGAGCATCAGCTGTCGCAGGAGGCTGTACTGCGGGGGGTGCAGAAAGGCTTAAGAGTGTGAAGTCACTCCGTAGCAACTGTTCATTGATGGTGTTTAAGATGACCCAGGAGCTGATTGCGAGAAGTAGCCCAAAAATAGCATTCCAAATACACTCTTTTGCTGCGCTTTTTTGTGACACCGATGGAGATCCAATCATTTGGATTCCACAAATCACAATCATTATGACCGCAAGAATTCCCGCGAGTCCGATAACAATTCGAACCATACCCTCCAGATATTGTGTGAGTGTAACGGTGGTTAGCCCGGCGAGTGGAGCAAGGAGTGTGTAGGTGGTCTGAGCAAAAGCACTGCTTGGAATTAGTGCAAGAAATAGAAGTGTGAAAACGAGTTTCAGCATAATATTAATTGGCGGGGGCACCACCGGCATCACTGGCCTCTTCTGGTGGTGGGGGTGGAGCAAGAGTTTCCTCCACTCCGGTGTTTAATTTCGGAATTATCCTCATCACCCAGAGAAACCCAGTATTTTTGTCAGTAAAAAAGAACATCGTGTCATCACCCCCCACAAAAGGCATGAAAACATCAAAATCTTTTTTCACTTCTTTTTGAGATTCAGCGATTAGGGCAATTTCTAAAGTAGTGGAGTTGACGGTCCAGTAAAAAATGTCCTTAAGTTTAAGTACCCCTTGGTACCACTCATCGGGGATTTTTGAGCTGGTCATGCTCTCAAACGATCCACAATAGAGGAGTGCCGTTTTTGTACGCCCCCATGCGCATTTTTCAGGAAGAGTGGCGAGAGGAACTGGAGATTCATGAATAATGGCGCCTTCATCCGAAGGAAGACCCTTGCTACTATAGATGCCGAGTGTGGCGTTGTTTCCGATGTTCTCGCTATAGAGGACTTGGGTACCGTCTCCATTAGCGAGCGTTGTGAGTCCGTTTTTTTCTCTCACAATGCGCGTCAACGCCTTCGTGGTTGGATTATATAGATATGCGAATCCCGGAACGTTTGACGAGGCCTTTGTGGTGAGCACAACCGTTTTATCGTTGAGGACCTGAGGAAGCCACTCACTGAAAGTATTGCGCAGTACTTCGCGTGGGTCTTCTCCGCTCGTGAGATGCATCATCGAGCCAGACACACCATCGGCAATTGGAAGTAAGAAAAAGAAGAGTGTGCCGTCGGGCGAAATACTGACTGAGCTAATGTTGTCGAGGAGCTCTTTTCCTGTGAGTTTGCCAATCCCCCCCGCACCTGCTTCCGGGAGCACAAGATCTGCTAGGAAAGTTTTGATAACATCTTGCCTTGTCAGTTGATCAAGTTTGATATAGCGGAGCACCACCGTGTTTCCATTGTTACCAAAGAACGCCTCATACACGCCAGGTACAATTGTATTGGTGAGCTCAACTACTACCCACGTCGTGGTGTCAATCTCGTATACATGGCCATTTTCACGAAGGACATAGCGCACATAGGTCTTTCCGTCACGCACTAGTGTTGTTGCCCCCGCAATCTGACTCTCGGTAAGTTGTCTAAATAAGGGCTCAGGAAGTGTATTCGAATCGCGCACAGGATTTCCCCCACCACCCCCATCTCCACTTGATGTACCGTTAAATTGAGTTCTTGGAGTTTCTGGTGCAAGTTCCCCAAAAGGAAATACATTTCCAATCGATTTTGCAACCCCAGTATCCTTGCCAAGTGTCATGAGTAGTACAACTCCCAAAATTAAAAGGAGCACAATGACAACGATTGCGATGACCCACTTGGAAATTCCATTTTTGTTTTCTTCTTCCGGCATCGGGTTGGGGATTAAGGAGTAAACGTTACGGTAGCTTGTGATTGACCCCTCTGCAGTATGCGTGCGGGATTTTGCACCTTAAACGAAACGAGCATGGCTGTGGGTGTAGTGAGTGCCGTTCCGTCAGCATTGGTTGGCTTAGGAATCGTGAGATATCGTGCATCAAGGCCGGGTGAGGTGTAACGTCTATTAATTTCCCACGTATATGCGAGCCGGTTATTTATGAGGTCATCAAGGGAAAAGAAATACGGTACAGCATATGCCACAAATTCGCTCTCGTTTGTTGATATCTCCCCCTTCCAGGCATTATTGAATTGGATACCCAACAGTGGCTCCTGCCGGTACAGTACGACCTTCGCCTCTGTGCCAGGAATATTGATATTCTTCATTCCAGTCCAGTCGGTTCCTGGAAGACTTACATTCACTACTACGGGAAGTTGGCTATTTACATAGCCCATAGGTACTACGACGCTGTTTTTCCCCAGTGCCTCCCCCACCGAAAGATTGCGATTGTATGTCCATTTGTAATAAAATTTCTTCGGGTCACTGGTGAGCGTATTAAATCGAGGTATTGCAGTGACGCGTATATTACTTTTATAGGTTGCAAGTGCCTTTCCTTTATAAAAGGGAGGAGTGTATGTCTGTGCTTCCCAGAGTAAGTCTACTTCAGCTGGTGCAATAATAAGTTGCTTGTCTAACTTTTCTCCACGCGCTGTAAGGATAATGATGTCCACAACAGTCTTTTGACCAAAGTCACCCGTAGTGACCGTCTGCTCTTTGAGTGCAATCCCTTCCTCAACTTTTATGTTGTTGACGTACCAAGCGATGTTTGCAGAATTGAGGTTAACGGCGTATGACTCCATCCGTATCAGCACCTTCACGTTTGCCCCTGGTGTTCTTGGTGTAGTGATAAAGTTGATGAGGTCAAGTCCGGCCGCAATTCCGAGTTGTGGAAGTATTAAAAAAGACAATACAGCAAAGAGGATTATTTTTATGCCAGAAAACATACTATAATTTTAACCTATTTCTCTACAACCCTCAACCCCTCCTGTTGATTCCAGATTGAAGGGCATGCGCGAGGAGATTGTTCTTGCGAACGGTGTTTTCGAGCCATGCAACCACAGCAAATAAAATTGCTGACATGGGGAGTAGTTGTAAAACAGGTATCATTTCTATCGGCACAGCGAGGAACCACAAGGCATAACGTTTCATTTTTGCACTGGCATGTAAGCCACCATGTTTGAGAAAATACACCTGCATGAGAATAAAGACCGTGCCCGTGATACAAATTCCTATCAAGAAAAGAAAAATAGCGATTGGTATACCAACGACAGAGCCAACAAGTGCAAAATTAATAGCTGTAAACAAAACGTCACTCAGGTCGTCAGCGACCGCGAGTCCAAGGACCATCCAAAAGAACACCCCACCAAGTCTCGGTGGTGGAGGTGGAGTGTCCACTTCTCGAGCTGCGGACCTCCCGCTGTCCTGTCCATTACTTACTCGACTTTTTCCCATATTTATCTTTGCGCATCAGCAAGCTCTTGCTTTGCTTTTGCTATTGCCGCTAGCTGTGCGGGGTCTGAACTCACTATTTGGTCTTCAGTGTATGAAGCATAGACTTTGATGGCAACATGCTTGAGTCCAGCAAAAAAGAGCCCTTCTCCCACGCCCGACTCGAGCAAGAGGTACTTTTCTTCATCTGTAAGATGAAATGTAGATTGCACGAGGTCAATCGTTGTGGGTGACTGCTTCAGGAGAATCTGAATTGATGAGTTGGT
>JAYSSO010000122.1:0-1038 GCA_043720495.1 Candidatus Lloydbacteria bacterium
GAGTTAAAGAAAAATAATAGTTGCTGAAATCATGCTATGGTGGCTCTATTAAGAGCTATTCTCCACAATAATTAATATGCCCCTTAAAAAACGCCAAAATATGCGTTAACTGTGGTGCGCGAAACACCAAGAAACACGGCAAGCAAAATGGTCTGCAACGCTACTGGTGTCATGGGTGCGACTCCGCATTCTCTTCGGTGCGCAGAAGCACAAGGGTGGGCAAAGAACTCCTCCATGACTATGTGTGGAAGCGTCAGACACTTGCACAACTCGCCGAGGCGAGGGCACATAGCGCACGCTGGGTACGCACGCAGATCGATCACACAAAAGAACCCGTGCGCATTCTCGAACCAAAGAAAACCGTACTCGCTGCGGACACCACCTTCTGGGGCAGGCAATATGGAGTGACGGTGTTCCGCTCACCCACACTCAAAAAGAATCTCTGGTGGGCAGAAACGACACTGGAAACACCTGAGGTATATGCACGGGGATATGCGGCACTCAAGGATGCGGGTTGGAATATCACTGCGGTCGTCCTCGATGGAAAGCGAGGTATCCCCAAGGTATTTGCGGGTATTCCGCTCCAACTGTGTCAATTTCATCAAGTGAAGACCATCAATACCTATCTCACCAGAAAACCACAAACACTTGCAGCACAAGAGTTGCGTGCAATTGCACTCACGCTGGCGCGGAGTGACGAAGAAACATTCACCAACAGACTTGTCGCATGGGAAAAGCACCATCGTGCATTTCTCGATGAGCACACCTTCTGTGGGTACTGCAAACGCAAGCACTATGTGCATCGGCGGTTACGCAGTGCCTATCGCAGTCTCACGACGAACCTCCCGTACTTATTTACGTATCAAAAATATCCGGAGCTCAATATACCGAACACCACCAACTGTCTTGATGGCATGTTCTCGCAACTCAAAAATCGACTCGCGGTGCATCGTGGTTTAAGCAAAACACGACGATATAAAATCATTTCTGCAATCCTCGGAGGAGAGAAGGATTAGCAACTATTATTTTCCTTTAAAC
>JAYSSO010000123.1:0-19053 GCA_043720495.1 Candidatus Lloydbacteria bacterium
CACTCGGCAAATTCAGCCACGACCTTTCCAAGCAAGCGATAATGGGAGGTTCAAGTTTTCGTTTTATATATGGTAACGATCAAATCAAGCAACTCGAAATAGTACTCTCTCGCTCCAAGGATGCGAATGCCATTTTGGTTGGCGAAGAAGGCTCCGGTAAAATGGATGTGATTTTGGACTTTGCGCGCGACATTATGAATGGATATACAAATCCGGCACTTGCACACAAGCGGGTGATGGCTTTTGACGCGAAAGGGTTTATTTCTACGATGCGTGGAAAGCAAGAACTGGAGACTGGGTTAATTAAAATAATGAATGATGCGGAAAAAGCGGGCAACATTATTCTGGTGATCGAGGACCTGCCTGGATTTATTCAAGGAGGACTTGCGCTTGATGCTGATGTGATGGGAGTCCT
This sequence comes from Candidatus Lloydbacteria bacterium, assembly GCA_043720495.1. GTDB lineage: Bacteria > Patescibacteriota > Minisyncoccia > Phycocordibacterales > UBA6899 > MHLP01. The sequence continues at coordinate 416 of JAYSSO010000123.1, forward strand.
GAGTCGCTTCCTCGACAGCACTGACGTACAGGTTATTGCGACCGCCGACAATGCGAGATTTCACCAATTTATTGAGCCCAACAACGGCATCATGCAACGATTTGAAAAAGTGATTCTTACTGAGCCCGCAGAAGAGGCACTTATTCGCATAATTGAAGAAGTCGCGGAGGGGCTCGAAAAAAAGAATCCAATATTTTTTACTTATATAGCGATAGTTGAGGTTATACGCAGTGCACAGAATTATTTTTCTGACGGTATCATGCCCGACAAAGCAATCGATATCATGGTTGAACTGACCCCAACGATGCTTGCGAAAGGTGGGCACTTGGTAAAAAAGATGGATGTGCTGGAGTTTGTAAAAGATAAGACTAAAATCCCCGTTGGTGCTATTGGCGAAGAAGAGCGTGAGCGCCTACTGCACCTTGAAGATCTCATGAAAAAACTGGTAATTGGACAGGAGCAGGCTCTTGATGTAGTTGCCAACGCCATGCGTCGCGCACGTGCTGGAGTGCGCAGCATGAATCGTCCAATCGGCGCGTTTCTTTTCCTTGGTCCGACCGGTGTCGGAAAGACAGAAACTGCCAAGGCGCTCGCAACAGTATTTTTTGGAAATGAAAATGCCATGTCACGTATCGATATGAGTGAGTATCAGGGCGAAGATGGCTTGAGTCGCATGATAGGTTCGATGGAGGGAATTTCAGGGACATTACCCGTCATGCTGAAGGAGCAACCTTATGGCGTTATTCTTCTCGACGAGTTCGAGAAGACTAATCCCAAAGTACTTGATCTTTTTCTTCAGGTTCTTGATGAGGGAGTTTTCCATGATGCACAAGGAAGAAAAGTAAATGCACGCAATTCCATTTTTATTGCGACATCAAATGCAGGAGCTCCGCAAATTCGGGAGGCGATCAAGTCAGGGACAAATCTCGAGTCGGTAAAAAAGGAAATCATCGATGGGATCATTGCTCAGGGAAAACTGAAACCAGAACTTTTTAATCGTTTCGATGGGGTTGTGCTGTTCCACCCGCTGACGCGTGAGGATTATTTGCGCATTGCGGAGATCATGCTCAAAAAACTCCAAAAACGCCTTCGAGACAAAAGTATAAACCTCGTCATCAATGATGTGCTGATTGAAGCGGTAATGCTTACTGGGGTTGATCCGGACATGGGTGCAAGACCAATGTCCCGCGCAATACAGGAGACGGTTGAACAAAAAGTTGCTGAGAAAATTATTTCTGGAAAAGTCCTTCAGGGCACAACACTTGAATTCACTCGCGATGATTTTCCAGAACTGCAACAATTTGAAAACGGATCTATTCTTGATAATGCACTTCTGGGGATACAGCCCACATCCAACCCTCCCAAGGAAGTGTAATAATAGAACCCTCGCCAATTGGCAAGGGTATGTTTGTGTCCACTATTTATTATTGTTATTGCAAAATCTGCTTACAGAGACGCAGTTCAATGGGTATTCGCATTTTGTTGACGAGTCGCATGTAACATACATGATACTTTTGTTCTTCGTCATATGACCAAAAGAAATGGTCGAGACCGCTCACCTTCGGATTACCCTCTTCAGCATAGTTGATAATATGCCCTGGAGCGATTGCGAGAAAGACTCTGGCGTTCTTGAGTGTTTGCACTTTCTCATGAGCAAATGCAAAATTTATTGAGAGTACTCTGATTCCGTGAAGTTCGCCGCACGCGTAATATATCGAAAGCCGCATGTCGCTAATTGTACTGACCTTAAACAGGGCGCGTACTTCGATCTCTGTGGCAAGTTTGGCAAAGATGGCACGGTGGCGTCTGAATCTTTTCTCGAAGGACTCTGTGGTCATAGAACGCTCCTATAATTGATTTACTCTTTTATATTTTTAGTATAGATTATGATGCATGTCAAACTTTTGGACAAACTTACCCAGGCCTTTTTTTGTACTTGCACCAATGGCAGACGTCACTGATGCTGCATTTCGGCGCATTATTGCGAAGTATGGAAAACCCGATGTGCTTTGGACAGAATTTGTCGCAGTAGATGGACTACTTTCTCCCGGACGCGAAGTACTCCTGCGTGACTTCATGTACACCGAATCTGAGCGCCCCATAGTCGCGCAAATTTTTGGAGGAAAGCCAGAAAATTTTGAGAAAGTTGCCACAATGATTGCCGAGCTTGGTTTCGACGGCATTGATATCAACATGGGGTGCCCTGATAGAAATGTTGAAAAGCAGGGTGGGGGCGCGAACCTCATAAAGGATCCTGCGCGAGCAAAGGAGATTATCCTTGCAACCAAGCAGGGCGCTGGGGAACTTCCTGTGTCGGTCAAAACTCGAGTGGGCTATAACGCAGTTCAACTCGACACATGGTTGCCTGCACTTCTTGAAACAAAGCTCGCAGCAATTACCGTACATGCACGCACAAGAAAAGAAATGTCTGCTGTTCCTGCAAGATGGGAACACGTGCGTGAAGCAGTCGCCATTCGCGATGCCCTTTCACCGTGCACACTTATCATCGGCAATGGTGACGTCACAGATCTGGAAGACGCAAAAAGCAAAACCATGGAAACGGGGGCCGATGGCGCCATGCTTGGTCGCGCCATCTTCGGCAACCCATGGCTCTTTTCCCCCGATCATAATATGTCAAGATTAAGACTTGACATTTCGGGGCATATAGAAGAAAAGCTGCTGGTGATGGTGGAGCATACGAAATTATTTGAAGAACTCCTTGGTGATGTAAAGAACTTTGCTGTTATGAAGAAGCACTACAAGGCGTATGTAAACGGATTTGACGGCGCCAAGGAACTTCGCATCAAACTCATGGAGACCAACAATGGAAGTGAAGTATCAGCCCTGGTTGACCTGTTTTTGGGTGAGCGTTCCACAAAACAGTAAAATAGGCGAGGAGATGACTCTTTTTTGTATCTATAGTAGAGTAGCAAACATCTAACTCATTAATTATTATGTCAACGACCACACACAAAACTAATGCAGATGTTTCCTTGAAACAGGAGGCAAAAGAAGGAGCTATCGCCCAGATCATCGGTGCAGTTGTTGATGTTCATTTTCCCGGACAAGTTCCCGAAGTGTATACCGCACTTGTGGTCAAAGGCACAAACAAGGATACCGTACTTGAAGTTGCCTCACATTTGGGTGGAAATCGTGTCCGTACAATTTCAATGGAATCCACAGATGGGTTAAAGCGTGGTGACAAAGTACTCTCGACTGGCAAGCCATTACAGGCACCCGTTGGTGTGAACGTACTTGGCCGCATTTGGAATGTGCTCGGTGAAGCTATCGACAACGAGCCGATGCCGAAGGACCTTTCGCACGCATCAATTCACCGCTCGGCACCGACATTCAAAGAGCAGGCTACAAAAACAGAAATTTTTGAAACGGGTATCAAGGCAATCGACCTTATGACGCCGTTCATCAAGGGAGGAAAGGTTGGGCTGTTCGGAGGCGCTGGGGTTGGAAAGACGGTGCTCATTCAGGAGCTTATCCGCAACATTGCAACCGAACACGGAGGGTACTCAGTATTCGCGGGTATCGGTGAGCGCACTCGCGAGGGTAATGACCTTTATCATGAAATGAAGGAATCCGGCGTACTTGCTAAGACGGCACTTTGTTTTGGTCAAATGAATGAAGTCCCAGGTGCTCGTGCCCGTGTCGGACTTGTTGGTCTCACCATGGCAGAGCACTTTCGCGATGTAATGAAAAAAGATGTGCTCCTTTTTATGGATAACATTTTTCGCTTTACTCAGGCAGGATCCGAGGTGTCAGCACTACTTGGGCGTGTGCCTTCAGCTGTGGGGTATCAGCCAACTCTTGCAGAGGAGATGGGCAAGCTTCAGGAGCGCATTACGTCAACCAAAGACGGCTCCATCACCTCCGTGCAGGCAGTCTATGTGCCCGCCGACGACCTCACCGACCCTGCACCGGCAACCACATTCGCGCACCTCGATGCGACTGTCGTGCTCTCACGCCCCCTCGCATCTCTTGGTATTTACCCGGCCATCGACCCACTTGAGTCTTCTTCACAGGCACTTGATCCGGTTGTTGTGGGAATGGAGCACTACACTGTTGCGACACGCACCAAGCAGGTACTGCAACGCTACAAAGATTTGCAAGATATTATTGCAATTCTCGGAATTGAAGAACTTTCGGATGAAGACAAAATGCTCGTTTATCGCGCGCGCAAGATTCAAAAGTTTCTCTCACAGCCATTCTTCGTCGGAGAGGCGTTTACGGGGACTCCAGGAAAATATGTCACCCTTGCAGAAACCGTCCGCTCAGTAAAAGAAATTTTAGATGGGTTGCATGATGCGAAGGAGGAGCAGCAGTTCTACATGAAAGGCACAATTGATGAAGTGGGCTAGTGTTATTTTGTAATCATTCAATTTATGATAAGAAACATGAGCCAAGAGAGGATGGAATGGCTACAAAAACTTGGCTTTCGAGTAGTTGGTGACATCCAAACAACGGGTGTTGATGAAGTCTACAGACAACTCATCGCAGCGGGACATCCAGAAGATAAACATTTTCTTTACGCACTTTGAGGGGCGGTTGAGGATGTTGATACAATTGACATTATTAAAAACATTGAAAGTTTTGAGAACGCAAAGCAATAATTTGTAATTATTTTCATGAAATTGACTATCTCAAAAATCGATCAAATACTATTTTCCGGGGAGGCGGAGTCTGTGACCGTGCCGGGCACATCGGGAGAGATGACCATCCTTTCGCATCACATGCCACTTATTACAACTCTAAAGGCAGGCAAACTTCTAGTGAAAAATAAAGAGGGCAAAAATGAAGAATTCCTCATAACCGCAGGATTTCTCGAAGTCGGAAAAAACGAAACGGTGATACTTGTTTAGTTTTCTGCTACAACTACACTTTATGAATATTTTTTCAAGAAAGTCACTGCTGTTAATTGGATTAGGAGTGACCATGATCTTCACTGCATTTATCGCTGGATTTGGATATGGGCATCGGGGATTAATGTTAGCCACAGTATTTTCCGCTGATCCTGGGCAGTTTATCCTTAGTCAACCAAGTGTTTCATGCCAAAATGGCCTCCCTGTTGTTGTGCTTTCGTGGACCGAGTCAACAAATACTGACAGGTACTCTGTTCAGCGAAAAATTGGCGCAGATACTTCGACATCGGGTTTTTCCAGTGAACTACTAAGTCAGATAAGGGCAACAACAGCAGCAGACAAGCTTTTTGTTTCGACGTACGGGAGAACGGCACACTCGTATCGCATTATTGCAAAAGGAAATGTACACACGTATTCCAATTCAGTGAGCATTGTACTTCCTGAGTGCAAGAACGTGGGTACAATAACACTCCCTCCGGCGCCCACACCGACACCTCCGCTCTCGCCCATTCCAAACGTACTGCCAACAGCGACGCTTGCTGTTCCGTCCTGGGCTGTGACGTCACTCTATCTTGGCTCAAGTATTAGTTTTCAAGGCACAGGATGGGATCCTCATGGAACAATAAATGCATATGAGTGGCGAGATGGAAGTTGCACAACGGGTGAACTTCTCTCAACGCTTAGTCAATTTACGATGTCGAATTTTACCGTCGGAAGTCATGTGGTGTACTTTCGCGTTAAAGATAATACTGGCGCATGGTCAACAAATTGCCCAAGTCGCATCGTGACAATTACTCAACCGCAAAATGTTGTTCCTGCCGCTTCGATACTTGCTCCCGCATCTTTAGCGAGCACGTTTTTCATCGGTGCAAGTGTGGCGCTTGTCGGTAGAGGTGTAGATATCGATGGTGGTATTAGTGAATATGAGTGGCGATTGGGTAGCTGTGTCTCTGGGGCAGTCATCTCGACGCTCGCGTCATTTGCCAAGCCTGATTTTACACAAGGGACTCATGTGCTCTATTTCCGTGTGAGGGACAATGTTGGCGCATGGTCTGCCAATTGCCCAAGTCGAAGCATTACTGTAACTGCCCCCACCTCACCTCCACAGGCACAAACAAAGTTTCCCTCATGGATGACGTGGGGTGCATCAGTTGGTTGGCAAGACACCGCAATGAGCAACTTTGAGGCAGTCGTCGGAAAATCGCCTCAGATGGAAGCAATTTTTTCACACTGGGGAAATCAAACATTCCCGTTCCAGTATTCCGCACGCATCCGCGACAAGGGAAGAACCATGGTTATCTTTTGGGAAGCAGTCGACTATAATCGACCGTATTTTGCTCAACCGGAATACTCACTGGATGCCGTCAACACTGGAAGCCTGGATGCGTTCTTCACGAGATACGCTCAGGATGCAAAAAGCTATGGCGGTCCAATTATTCTTGCGCCTTATTCCGAATTCAACGGAAATTGGTTTCCGTGGGGAATGACGGTTCAAGGAAATACACCAGCGAAGTTTATTTCTTCATGGCGCCGCATTCACGGAATCTTCAAGGCCGTGGGTACTCCGAACGTGAAGTTCGCATGGGTACCGAACAATGACTCTGTCCCCGATGTCACTGCAAACAATTTTGATCTCAACTGGCCGGGAGGGGAGTACGTCGACATTGTTGGACTCGATGGATTCAATTTCAAAAGTAATTGGGAGTCATTCGACAAGATGATGAATGCGGAGATCAATCGCCTCAAGGCATACAATAAACCCGTCTACATCCTCTCACTTGGTGCTGGAGAAAATCCCAATAAGCCTGCCTGGATCACCGACGCCTTTACTGTACAGCTCTACAAACACCCTGAAGTAAAGGGCTGGCTATGGTTCAATGAGAACAAAGAAGAAGATTGGCGAGTGAATTCAAGTTATGAGTCACTGAGAGCATTTCAGGAAATGCTGAACTAATATTATTCTACAGTCGGACAGAAAACACGATCACTTGCATAATATCCAATAGTGTGTTATCATGTGATAGTGAAATCTTTCCTAAAATGGACGACGCTGATAGTTGGCTGCACATACGCGGTCCTATTTTATTTTTCAACAGAGAGTGCGGCATATAGACAAAAAACTCCCATTGAAGAATATGTGATGGATGTACCGAGAACCATTACTCCAGTAATGCCCATTCGCGTCAGTGAGCCGCCACACTACGTGGCCAATGTCGAAGTACAGAGCGTCAATAGTCCTACCCCGGCTACTCCACCCAAAGTAGCAAAAAAAATAGCAATTCCCATTGAGAGTATTCCCAGTACGACTACGCATACCTCGATGTCTCCGCTTGTTGCTGGATACTTTAGTGATGGGTGGACAGCGAAGGGTATCGGTGTTACTCAGTATGATGAACCGCAAATTCGTCGTGGCCTTAAACTCTCCTTTCTGTATCCGTTAGCGAGTTTCACACTCACTTCATCCGGCAGGGACATTTCGCAACTAAAGTCGGTTATCATTGAATTTGAAACACCATCGAAATTAGCAGAGCAGCTCTCACTCGAATTTTATTATGGAGCTGAGCTTGTAGGCAGTGTTTTACTTTCCTTGTACATCGATAAATCGAGCTCGCAAGTGCGCACGCTCACCATACCGGTCACAGATATGGAAATACGAGGCAAGTGGCTTACTGATATTCGCCTGCGGAGCAACGAAATGGGCGTCCTTCATCTTGCAAACATACACCTTTTAGTGAAGCGCTAACGCCTCCATTCCGGTGGGCGAAGGGTGTTGACCATCAGTGCATGTTGTGATAAATTCGTTTTTCTCGAATCGTAATCCTTTAAAAGTTTAGCAGTCCGTTGCCACGATGTTTCGTGGGTGTCTTGTTTGTAACTCAAAATATGAAAATTAGTATACTTATTCCCTGCCACAATGAAGAAAAATCGATTCGTCGGTGTGTACAGTCATGCCTGGATCAAAAACGCCCCCCAGACCAGATACTCGTCGTCGATGACGGCAGCACGGATCGCAGTGGTGCGATTTTGGCCGAATTCGGAAACCTCATTGAGGTGCTCACGATTCCGGTTGCAACGGGGAACAAGAGTTATGCACAAGAGCGAGGGCTCGGTAGGATTACCGGGGATATTTTTGTTGCAACAGACGGCGATACAATACTTGACCCTCGGCTCGTGCAATCGATTGAAAAAAAGTTTGAAGCGCATCCGGAGGTTTTTGCCGTCTGTGGCTATGTTCAAAGCTTGAGGCACAATTGGCTTACTGCATGCAGAGAAATGGAATACGTTATCGGTCAAAATCTCTTTAAGTTAGCACAATCGTACCTTGACGCTATTTTCGTTATCCCCGGATGCTCCGGCGCCTTTCGCACAGAAATCTTTCGAAAAGTTATTCGTTTTGATCATGACACCCTCACCGAAGATCTTGATTTTACATATAAATTTCATGAGCTTGGTTTTCGTATCGCATACGCCAAGGAAGCAGTGGCCTATACACAGGATCCTGCGACGCTGAATTCTTACATCAATCAAATGCGTCGTTGGTATTCTGGTGGCTGGCAAAATCTGCGCAAGCATGTCGACATGATGCATCAGCCAAAAAACGTATTTCAACTATCTCTGAACTACATTGAAGGACTTGTGTTTTCCGTTGCATTTTTTCTTGCACACCTTATCAACATACGCTTCCTGGAGTATTTCTATATCCCATTTTTTCTGTTGGTTATTACTATGGGTGCGTACGCGGCGATTACGCGTAGACGCTGGGATATATTTTACTATTCGCCGACATACATTATTCTCGTTTATGTGAATGCTTACATTTTTCTCGAGCAATTTTGGGTAGAGGTGGTCTTAAAGAAAAGCAATCTCGTATGGTTTCATCCTGAGCGACGAGAAATAAACATATAACATTCTATGCTCACTCCAATCGGCGGAATTTCATTCATCACCAACATTTGCATTGTTCTTGTGGGCTATTTGGGACGCCTCGTTCGCTCCAGAGCGGAGCGGACACTTCCCGTAGGATTGCAGACGAAGCTAAGCCCGGCAGACACACTTGCACTGCGTGCATTAAACATTACAACACCTATACTTATTTTCTCGATTTTTGCGACTACGGCTTTCGGGGCAATGTTGAATCTCTATCGTGATAAAAGCCGCATAGGCATGTTTGATCTTGTAGAGGTGGCATACTTGCGAGGTGTCGCAGGTGCGCAAGTGGTGAGTGAAAAATTTATCGATGATACCACATTGAATTATACTCCAGTGCCGAGCAGTATCAATACTCCTGAGCAGCAACGCAGTAAAGAACGATCGATTGCCGACCCAACCGTGCGCTCGGCAGATCACCTCACGTTGAGCGAAGAAGTGGGTTCAAATCTAAGAACATGGGATATCAAACAAAATTAGTATGAAAAAAAACGTAAAAAAATTATCTGCCGCCAGCATTCTTGTGCTCGTTTTGTTCTTCCTGCCAACAACAGCATTTTCCGCACTTCCGCCGGGGTTTGAGGTAGAAACCGTCGCTTTCGGATTTACCCAGCCGACCGCGGTCGCGTTCCTGCCCGATGGCCGCATACTTGTGGCGCAGAAAAATGGCACAGTGAGAATCCTTCGAAATGGCATCCTCCTTACGGAACCGTTTATCCGACTCTCTGACGTAAATAATTATGGAGATCGTGGATTGATCGGGATAGCGGTGGATCCAAACTTTGAGGCGAATGGCTTTATCTATCTCCAGTATACTTTTGAAAGTACTCCCGGTGCGAATTTTGCGGGACCAAAGAATGGACGACTTGTGCGTGTTACTGCAACAGGGGATACTGCCGATGAGTCGACAAAGGTAGTAATTCTGGGAACTGTTTCCGGAACACTAGACACACCCTCATGCGCGAACTTTGCTGTGACAGCAGATTGCATCGCCTCAGATACCTCAAGTCACAGTGTGGGCGGGTTGCGATTTGGTCCCGACGGAAAACTCTATTCGGCGATAGGTGATGGTGCCCATTTTGACTATGTAGATAGTCGCGCACTGCGCTCTCAAGACCGAACGAGTCTAAATGGAAAGATTCTACGGCTGAATACGGATGGAACCGCTCCGAATGATAATCCTTTTTATAATGGCTCACGCACGTCGAATATTTCAAAGATTTACGGATATGGTTTTCGCAATAGCTTTCGCTTCAACTTTCACCCCGTCACAGGACGACTTTATGCTGGAGATGTGGGGTGGAGTCTCATCGAAGAGGTGGATTTAGTCACGCCGGGTGGAAATTATGGATGGCCTTGCAGAGAAGGACTTTCCGCTACAAGTTATGCTTGTATTGCGCCATCGTATGTGAACCCTTTGTATGCATATTCGCATGACGCAAATGGTGCCGGGTCAGTCACTGGCGGAGATTTTGGCACAGCGTATCCCGCACAGTTTGCAAACACAATGTTCTTTGGTGACTATGCGCAGAACTGGATAAAAATGCTCAATCTCGACAGCACAGGAAATTTTGTTTCCGTGAGTCCGTTCATGGAGCCTTCCGACGGCCCAGACGGCCCTGTGGAGTTTCTTCGCGGACTAGATGGAAATGTCTACTTCCTCTCTATATACACAGGGGAGCTTCGGCGCATTTTGTACACAACAGGCAATCGTCAGCCGGTTGCGGTTATCGCGGCGACGCCAACATCTGGAGCTCTACCACTCACGGTCAGTTTCTCTGCGCTAAATTCGCACGACCCTGACGGTAATGCGCTCGGCTACCTTTGGAATTTCGGTGATGGCATTACCTCAACAGCAGTTTCTCAAGCAGTGACCTATAGTGTCGCCGGTTCGTACACTGCAGTGCTTACTGTTTCAGATTCCTTCGGTGGAAAGAGCACGCGAAGTCAAGTTATTGTTGCAGGAAATCAGCGACCGAGTGCCACGATTGTCACACCTGTCGGTGGATCACTTTATCGTGCCGGCGAAGTTATTAGTATCTCCGCAAGTGCCATCGATCCCGAAGATGGAGCATTGCCCGCGGGCGCATATGCATGGACCATATTGCTTCACCACAATACGCACACACATCAGTTGCAAACACTCAGTGGTCCCGTGGCGAGTTTTGTCGCACCGAGTCACGAGGGAGCAAGCGACGTGTACACCGAAGTTCGCCTTCGTGTCACTGATAGTGTTGGGCTCACCGATATTGCTAGCGTGAATATTTATCTAAATAACAATCCGTCGGAAAGTGGAAATCTTATTCTGAATCCGTCTATTGAAGATACAGTACCAAGCACAGCGACGTCACCAGACCGTTGGCAAAAAGGCGGATATGGCCTAAATGCCGCAGATTTTTCTTATCCTGTTATTGGTTTTAATGGGGATAAGGCCGCGCGTGTTCGAATGCTGAGTTATACTGATGGTGACGCGAAATGGGCATTTGAGGCGGTTAGTGTGGACCCAAGCACATCCTATCGATTTTCCGGTTATTATATTTCAAATGTCCCCACTAGTCTTATTTTGCAAGTGGGAAACAGTGCATCTGGTTATCAATATGTATCAATGGGAAATGTGCCCAGTGCGAGCACGTGGACAAAGGTAGAACGGGTGTTTACTACCCCTGCAAACGCCCGCAACGTAGTGGTGTTTCACATTATTGCTCAAGTTGGCACACTTGATATCGATAACTACTCACTCACGAGAGCATCCGTGGTACCGCTTCCTGATACCACCCAACCGGACGTCTCAATCATCGCGCCTGCGGCCAATGCTGCGGTTTCCGGTGTAGTAAATATTCTGGGAAACGCCGCCGACAATGTCGGAGTGGCTGGTGTTCAGTTCCTTGTAGATGGCATCGCAGTCGGTGCTGAGGATACCGTCGCCCCATATTCCTCCGATTGGAATACTGCACTCATGATCAATGGCCCACACACCATAAGTGCTCTTGCGCGCGATGCAGCTGGAAACAACAAAACGGCGGTGGCGGTTACTGTTGTAGTCATGAATGTGGTACCGTCGAGCAATCTTATTTCTAACGGCGACCTCGAAACACTCGGCTCTGGCGCGGACCCTGCCTTTTGGAAACGTGGCGCTTGGGGAGTAAACACAACCGCATTCACGTACCCCACAGTTGGACACAACGGCAACAAAGCCGCATCACTCCGTGTTTCTGCATATACGAACGGCGATGCCAAGCTCTATCCACCTGACGTCAGCATGGTATCCGGCACATTATATACATTTAGTGATTGGTATCGATCGTCGACCATTTCAGATGTCATCGGGCGATATACCATGAACGATGGTTCGTATCACTACTTTGGAGTCGTAAAAGAAATTCCACCAAGTGCGGTGTGGACGAAAATTACCACAACGTTTACCCCACCAGCCACTGCGTTATCAGTGACATTCATGCACTTGATAAGCGCTGTCGGCACCCTCGACATCGATGACATGAGCCTGATTGCCTCAGGAACAGCAACGTCGACCAATGATGTAACTGCGCCAACTGCGACCATTACCACACCGCTTTCTGGTGCAACGGTGACTGGCGATGTGCTCTTATCGGCAGTCTCGACAGACAACATTGGTGTGCATCATGTGTGGTTTGCTGTCGACGGAAACCAAGTGAGCGCAAACATATTGGCGGAACCATATAATTATTTATGGAACAGCAAGAGTGTGAGTAACGGCACGCATCTCATTAAGGTGACAACGGTTGACGCAGCGGGAAACAATAGCACTGCAACGACGACTATCGTTGTTTCCAATGTGCCACCGGTATCTACAAACCTCGTTGCCAACCCTGGCATGGAAACTCTTTCTCCAGTAGTGCCTGGGACCCCACTTGCTTGGAATCGCGGTTCCTGGGGAACCAACAATGCAGTATTCACCTATCCTGTGAGCGGATATCTGGGTGGAAGCGCTGCTCAATTATCGATGTCTTCATACACAAGCGGCGACGCGAAGTGGTATTCCGATGAAATACTTGTGACGCCGGGGGTCACCTACAATTTTTCAAATACCTATGTGTCCTCGGTCACCACTGCAATTCTTGTGCGCTACACTTCGACGGCCGGTGTTTTCTCGTACGGCACACTGACTGCATCTCTACCCGCGAGTGCGACGTGGCGGAGTGTGCAATATAGTTTTACGGCACCCGCAAATGTGCGCTCGGTGAGTATCATGCACATCTTGAGCGCCGTTGGGACACTTAGTACGGACAGTTATATCCTTGTTGACTCCACTATTGCGGGAAATCCGGATCGGTTTAGTCAGGGAATGGTTTCCCTTACGTTCGATGATGGCTGGATGTCTCACTATCTCACCGCACTTCCGATTTTAAACGCAGCGGGACTGAAGGGTGTGTTTGGAGTAGTCTCACAAGAAACCATCCAGGCAGTTCCGGACAATCGCATAGCAAATGCATCACTCGAGGTTATGGGCAGTGACGGGTCACCATTGAACTGGTACTTTACTTCGCTCGGCAGCAGTAATGCATCTGCGACCTTTCCGATTTCGGGGATTGATGGTCTAAATGCCGCACAGGTAGAATTGACTACATTCAGACCAGGCGCTGCTGCATACTGGTCTTTTGAGAATGCCACAGTAATACCAGGCCAAGACTATACTTACACAGAATTTTACCGCTCCGACGTATCGACCACACTTGCGGTTGACTTTCTGCTTGCAGATACAACGCACACCGTTGTGGAGTTAGGTGCGGTTGTTCCATCTCTTGCGTGGAGTGGATTGACGCGCATTATTCGTATTCCGACAAACGCAGTTTCACTCACGGTACTTCATCGGTTAAGCCAAAGTGGAACTCTCGCAATTGACAATGTTGGGCTAAATCGCGTACAGGTATTTGTAAATCCGAAAATGGTACTTGCTATGCAAAGTGGGGGACACGAGATTTCATCGCACACCCGAACACACGCTTCACTCGGAGCGATACCTGAGGCAGCGATGCTAAGTGAGGTGATTGAATCAAGGAACGATCTGCTCGGTATTGGGGTTGCAAACGTATCAACAATTATTTTTCCATACGGAGAAACAAATGCTGCCGTGGTGCTTGCGTCAAAGAATGCCGGTTACATTGGTGGTCGTGGCGTTGAGCGCGGCTTTAATACAAAATCAACAGAGAAGTTCGCACTTCGGGTTCAGGCAGTCGACGTTACCACGACATTCGCGCAGATCACATCGTGGATAAACAGCGCTCGGACTGATAAAACTTGGCTAATCCTGATGTATCACCAGACAGATGAAAGTGGGCTTCCGTTATCTTCAAGCCCGACACTTTTACAGGAAGTGGCCGACTACTTGCGCACGGAGCGTATATCCGTGGTCACGCTCGGTGGGGGATTAAGTCAGATGTATCCCTAGTGGGAAATTTGTAAAAAAAGTTTTATATAAATTATTCCTTGCCTTTGGTGGGCGCATGCAACCATCCGCGCAGTAAAAGAAATTTTGGATGGTTTGCATGACGCGAAAGAAGAACAGTCCTTCTGTGTGAACGGCGCAATAAATGAGGTGGCATGATTTATGAAGCTGACAATATCAAAGATCGATCAAGTGCTATTCTCCGTGTGGAGGAGTCCGTGACTGTTCCTGGGTCAGACGGTGAGATGACCGTCCTTTCACACCACACGCCTCTTTTTATCTGTGCTTAAGTAGTTCTTGCGTAAAAAATTATTCTAGGTTAAAACTGAGATATTATTAAGCTATGATCAATGTAATTTTTATGAACAAAAAGATTCTCGCATCGGTAACGATGTTTGCACTTATGCTCGTGTACATGTTGCCGTTTTCAGTCGACACAGCGAATGTCCCCGAGGCGACTGCAGCACAGTCCGATTATTTCCTTGAGCTCGATGGCATCGAGGGAGAGTCAGTGCTTGAAGGTAAGGAAAAGCAAATGCAAATTGAAAGCTGGAGCTTCGGCGCATCAAATCCTACATCGGTCGGAAGTAGCGGTATGAGTGCAGGCAAAGTACAGTTTCAGGACTTTAACTTTATGAAGCAGGTTGGCAAGGCAACACCGAAGCTCATGCTTGCATGCGCAAATGGAAAGCATTTTCCGAAGGCAACACTTTCTGTAGTCCGCCCAAGTGCAGACCGACCCACAACATACGCGAAGTACACCTTTACGGATATTATGGTCACTTCCTGCAAGCAGTCTGCAGATCCGATTATGGAGTCAATCTCATTTAATTACGCAAAAATTGAGATGTCCTACACACCGACGACAAGCGACGGCACCGCAGGTAAGCCAGTTACCGCCGGCTGGGACCTCGCAAAGGGCAAGGCATTCTAGTAGTTTGCAAGTTTGCGGAAAATTTGAGTCAAAAAACCCCATAGATCCACATCGGATTCTAGGGGTTTTTTGAACCAGAAAATTTGGCAATATATATATGCAAGTTTCCCACAGGATATTCATGAATTTTCTTGCCAAAGTCTTCATTTTCTGCTATGCTTACAGTAAGTTCATTTCTGTAAGGATTTTGGAGGAAACGAGCTAATCAGAAGCGCAAAATGCGTTTTGTGGTTTCTATTATTTTGATTATCAAATCTGGTGTAATTCCGGAAATAAAATTATACAAAGTTATGTTTCAGTCATTATTTGTATCGAATGCATATCGGGCAACGCTTCGGAAGCTCTGCGCCGGTTTTTTAATGCTCTCACTTAACCTCACCGGAGGTATCGGAGCACTTTTTTTAACAGCTGATGTTGCTTATGCGCACGGCGTCGGATCGTCACTGGGCTTCTCGGCGATTCCTGCTTCGTCGACATCCGCGCTTCTGTCTTGGACAAGCACGAGCGATCAGGCCAACGAGTCTATTAAAAATCATGATATTCGCATCTGGTATTGCGCCGGTGCCGGTTGCAGTTTCCCGAGTGGAGCAGCTTTCTCCTACGCAGGCACCAATTTTCTGAACGCAACCTCATTTACTTCTCCGGCTACTTCTACGGTTTTAGCACTCACGAGTGGAACGATGAAAGGTGGTACAAAAGCCATAACCGGTCTTACATCGGGCGGAACTTACAGTTTCAAACTTCAGGAAAAACATGGCGGTGATATTTTTGAGCAAATTCTAACGAATATTGTCATCACTCTTCCTCAGTGTAATGATGGCGTTGATAATGCTGACCCCGAAGACACCTTGGTTGACATGGCTGATCCTGGTTGCTCTAGCGCCACTGATAATGACGAGTCCAATGTGGTCGTTCCTCCTCCTGCAAATAATACTCTCACTGTCGTTAAGGCAGGTACAGGTGCAAGTTCTGGCACAGTCACTTCCGCTCCTGCGGGGATTACTTGTGGCGCTACTTGTGTAGCCCCATACGCATCAGGTACTCCAGTTACGCTTACTGCCGTAGCTGCAGTTGGTTCGACATTCACTAGCTGGTTAGGCGGAGGATGTGTTGGCACAGGAATATGTGTCACCACTATGGACGCCGCAAAGACGATTACCGCAACATTTCAGACTGAAATGGTTGCACTGAGCATCACTCCCGTCATTGGGAGCGGGACCGTTTATACGACACTTGGCAATATCATTTCATGTGGCACCCAGGGAACTGATTGCACAGAAAACCTACCAATCGGTACCGTTATTGTTCTTACCGCAAGTCCCGATTCGAATTGGAATTTTCTCGAATGGACCGGAGCATGTCCAGGTTCGAGCCCGTTTTGTGAAATTGTCATGAGTGTCGCACGGTCCGTTGGTGCCACATTCACCATTCAGCCGTGCCCCACCGGAACAACAGGAACATCCCCTAATTGCAATGCCACACCCGTCGATGTTTGCCCAAACATCGACGGGACTCAGGAAACCGTACCAACGGGAATGGAGCTTAATAACGTTGGTCAGTGTGTAAACATTCCTCCACCTCCACCACAGTGCACCGAGAACCAGACACTCGTGGACAATCAGTGTGTAAACAACCCACCGCCCACTCCCGTCTGCACAGAGAATCAAACCCTTGTGGAGAATGTTTGCGTGAACAACACCCCACCTCCACCACAGTGCACAGAGAACCAGACGCTCGTTGATGGAGCGTGTGTGAACAATCCTCCACCAGCTCCTCCATCGGGTGGTGGCGGAGGTGGTAGCTCAACCTTTGACTATTGGGGATGTACGAATCCTTCCGCATCAAACTTCAACTCACTCGCAAATCGTGATGACAATTCCTGTATTATCAGTGGCGGTAGCGGGGGAGTAACTCCAACACCACCCCTGGGAGAAGTGTTAGGTGCAGCAACAACAGAGCCTGAGCTCCCGCTTCCCGCTGGATGTTCGGCGCATATCACGAACTACATGAAGCTTGGTAAAAAGACCAATGATGTCGAAGATGTGAAGCGCCTCCAGTCATTCCTGAATGAAACGATGTCTGCAAATCTTCCTGTCACAGGATACTTCGGAACGCTCACAAAGAAGTGGGTGAAGAAGTTCCAGGTAGCAAATAGTGAGACCATTATAAAGCCATGGATCGACGCAGGATTTTCAAGCAAGGGACTCAAAGAAGGAACTGGCGTGGTCTATAAGACGACCAAGCATGCCATCAACCTTATGAAGTGTGCCTCACTGAATGAACCGATGCCAAGCTTGGTTGGCGACCAGGGTTTGCAGTAATTCTACTAAAGGATGTAATTATGAATCAATACTCGTCCAAATCTTGGGCGAGTTTTGATTTAATAAAAAGCTTGCATTAATATTATAATTGTGGTATAATATCTTTAGCTTAGATTTCTACTGATTTAGTGTAGGCCAACGTCAATCCAATCACCACCAAAAAGTGTTGTCTGTAAGTATTTCGCTTGAGTCATATGATAACCATCACTAGCAAAAACAAAGAGAAAGGCAAAATCGCCACCCCCAAACTCCCGGAGGAGTCGAGTATGGCCATGCCTGAGAAAACTGCACTTGGTCTTATTCCACATGAAGTGATGTGTGAATTGCGCACATTCGTTTTCGGGAAGGATGGGGATACCGTGCTCATCGCAACAGAAAATCCCTCACGCTCTGCGCTTCAAGAGTTTGTCTCAAGAAAATTTAGCGGACATGCACGCGTCTATCAGGCCACTGCGGAGGAGGTGAACTTTGTTATTGGAGGAAACAAGCGAGATTACTGCAAAGAGATAGAGGAACTACTTTCGGCATCACAGAGGCCGGGGGACATCATTTCACGGGTCATTGAGCTTCTACTGACTTGCGCACTCGAAAGAAGTGCGAGCGATATTCACATAGAGCCGACGCGAGGTACAACCATCGTGCGACTGCGCATAGATGGACGCCTACATGAGATCTTTCGATTATCGGAAACTCTGCATAGCACCGCGATCTCCCGCCTCAAGGTACTTTCCAATCTCAAAATAGACGAAAGTCGCCTTCCCCAAGACGGTCGTATCGAACAGGAAAATACCGGGGTTTCCTTCCGTGTTTCCATTGTCCCCACCCTCTACGGAGAAAAAGCCGTACTTCGCCTTCTTACAGATTCCAACAAAGACCTCGATATGGACGTACTGGGATTCTCCAAGAAACAGCAGGAGATCATCATGAGAAATATCGACAAACCCTATGGAATGATTGTTGCATCAGGTCCAACCGGGTCAGGAAAGACGACGACGCTTTATGCGCTCGTCTCCAAACTCATGAAGGGTGATCTCAATATTTCAACCCTTGAAGACCCAATCGAGTATGCGCTCAGTGGCGTTAATCAGATACAGGTGAATGCGCGCATTGGACTGACGTTTGCAAGCGGGCTGCGCTCTCTCCTTCGGCAAGATCCAGAT
>JAYSSO010000124.1:0-6412 GCA_043720495.1 Candidatus Lloydbacteria bacterium
TTGCCGTTTTTTAACCATGATAGTTAATTTCTAGCAGTTCTATGGCTTAGCCACAAGGTAGAAGGGTCAGATTAAGACTCGATTTATGTATATTATGCCCGAATTTTCGGAGGTCGGACCTCCGAAACTAGGTTGGGTCAAAAAAACCAGTACGACTCATGAAGTGCTGGTTTGACTCTACTATTCAAGTAAGCAATATGGACCCACGCCACCTAAACAGTTCCCATCTATCAGATAATCCTCAATTGCGGAGCGATCTATTTTATCGTCGCGCCTACCCAACAAATACACGACAACAGGAGAATTCGCTTGCTTCAAGAAAAGGTAGACGTTGAGTGCTGCCATGGGTGAAAGTTTTCGTCGTGCAAGTTGCTCAATGTCTGAAACTGTCCACACTTCAAGCGTGAAATAGCGGCTAATTGAGTTCCCGTCGAAATATTCATTGTCTGCCAACACATCTGCAGGTGTCTGATCGGCTCGGCGTCTGTACTCACGAGCATAATCGCAAAAATCGAGAGAATTTGGGGGCGGGAGCATCGTACGGAGCACTGCGGTGGTGTATCCTTTTACATTGACGCACACATTTCCATGATCATCGACTTTGGATTTCTCCTCCACTTCTTTCGTGTTGTCCCATGCGCCATCAGCCCCCATCGCATTCATGCCATACTTCGGAAGCGGGGGTGCCACGTCGACAGCACTGCTGTGTGGATTACCCATCTTTGGAGCTACAGCATGTTGTTCTATGTTCACTCTTTCCGACTGAATTGCCACTTGTGCCTCATTTGCCAATGCAACTATTGGGAAACTCGACACCTTGGGCGTTGAATACTCTTGCAGTGATTGGTGCAACAACACGAAATATGTAGATACTGCAAGAGTAGCAATGACCCCCGTCCAAATGACTAATCCCAAAATCCCACGTTTTTGCCTGATATAGATAATTGCCATTGCAATCCCCGTACAACAAACATCTCTCCAAAAACTACAGATAATTCAGGTGGCCGTCAAGACTCAGCAAAATTTTCTACATATACTTTTTGTTCATGAGTGCTATAATCTTTCTTATGACAGACAAAGAAGTATTCAAATTACTGGTCGTAGAAGACAGTGAGCCACTTCGCAAAGTGCTCGCGGAGAAGCTTCGCGACGAAAATTTTGAGGTGGTCGAGGCAAGTGGTGGGGAGGACGGGGTGAAACTTGCAGAATCTGCTCGTCCTCATCTCATAATAACTGACATTGTCATGTTCCCTGTCGATGGACTAGAAATGGCGCGTCAAATTCGTGCTTCCGGTGAGTGGGGCAAGAATGTCTACATCATTGCCCTCTCCAACCAAAACAGCGCAGAGGAGGAAGCACGCATCAAAACACTCAATCTCACCGCATATTTAGTCAAAGCAGAAACTGGATTAGACGAAGTTGTTGAAAGAATTAAAACTATACTTAAAAAGAATAAAGCGTAAAATGAGTACTATGGCAAACGAACAAAAAACTGTGCTTATCGTCGAAGATGATTCTGCGCTACGCAATGTACTTGTCGACAAACTTACCAATGAGTCTTTTCTTGTACTGGAGGCAGTTGACGGAGAGGAGGGCTTAAAGCAGGCCAAAGAAAAACACCCCGAGCTTATTTTGCTTGATATTTTCATGCCCCGAATGGACGGAATTACCATGCTTGGAAAACTACGAACTATGGATGCCTGGGGAAAGCATGTACCAGTTATTGTGCTCACCAATTCGACTGATGCACAGACCATTGCGAAGGTTTCGGGTTTTGGAGGTACTGATTTTCTCATCAAAAGTGAGTGGAGCCTAGAGGCACTTGTTGCACGTATCCGTGAGAAACTTGCACCCCCGCTGGCAGTAAAATAAAAAATTGTTCTATGCACTACTGGCTGATGAAAAGTGAGCCTGAGGTTTTTTCTATTGACGACCTAAAGGTGAAGAAACAGTGGCACTGGGACGGTGTGAGGAATTACACTGCACGGAATTATATGCGCGACCAGATGCAGTTGGGCGACCTCGTCATATTTTATCACTCGAGCTGTGAAATACCGGGTCCAGCTGGCGTTGCAAAAGTTGCATCACTTTCCCATCCTGACCACACGCAATTTGATGCACAATCAAAATATTTTGACCAGAAAGCAACACGAGCAAATCCCCGTTGGTTCATGGTGGATGTGGCATTTGTAAAAAAATTTCTTCGTGTGATTACGCGCACCGAATTAAGGGGTGACCCAGCTTTGGGCAAATTAATGCTCTGGTCCCACAATCGTCTTTCCATCATTCCTCTCACCCTCACAGAATTTGAGGCGATAATAAAAAGGTCAAATGAATAGCCACCTTCCCGCGAGGAAAAGGTGGCGATCTTCTTTGTGTCCAATAAACTGGATAAAACAAAAACTGCAAACAGAACTGGACAGCCCTTAGTATACACCCATGTGTATTGAACACAAGTGGTGTGTGGATAACTTTGTCAAAATATCAATTAGACATTGATTAATATTACCTTACCTCGCTTTATCCACAGTGTATCCTCAGGTCTTTCCACTCTTGATTTATATAGAAACTATGACTTACTGATACAATATTTACATGATTCAAATTGCAGGTGGTGTTGTTTGGAATAAGAGTAAGGGAATCGTAGTGGTCAACCAGAATCACAATTCTTGGTCATTGCCAAAGGGTCACGTAGAGGAAGGTGAGGAGACGCTTGATGCTGCAATTCGAGAAATTAAAGAAGAGAGTGGAATTCCCGCATCGGCACTTTTTTTCATCAGAAAGATTGCCCACTATCAGCGCAAACGCACAAAATTACGCGAGGGCGACACAGACGAATTCCGGGATATTTCGCTCTTTCTTTTCATGACAGACTGGGAGACTTTGGCTCCTGAAGATCCTGAAAATCCTGAGGCCCTCTGGATTCCCCCAGCAATTGTACCTGACATGCTCACGAATGCTATTGATAAAATTGAATTTGAGCGTATTATTGCTACAGGCATTTTTAGTAACACCAACACCCATGAATGCATCCCAAGAACGCGGGCCACGAAAGTTTATGCAAGTACAAACCCTGCTCCTATGGAACAGCCTTGCTGAGAGTGCAAACGATCCTATGCTTTTCCCAATGTTTCGTGTATTTTCAACGCATCTCCCAGAAAACCTCCGCGCTGATTGGGAGCGGGCCGAACTTACGATGAAGCGACTCGATGAGCTAAACACCGACCCAAGTAGTCTTTCTGAGGCTGAGAATCTTGAGCAAAGAAACCTCATCGTTGCGTTCAACGATTATCGCAAAAACCTCACTGCACATATTGGAACGTTTATAGAGCAACTTGATCCAGAAACTAGCACCGAACTGAGCGATGCAATGAGGGAGGAGGATGTTGATAAGGTCAATAGCATTCTTGAGAAGTGCGGTGATGTACTTGAACAATCAAAGGAACGCGTCACTGACTAATCAAAAAACCACCTGAAGGGCGGTTTTTTAATTTTACTTTGCCTTGTATCCCAATGCTTCAATTTCTTTAACGAGAGCCTCTTTCGAGGTTTTCTCATCATCGAACTCCCAATCGCCATTCTTTGCATCATAGGACACAAAAACGTTCTTGACCCCGTCAACTCCCTCAGTGACCATCTGAATCCCAGTGGCACATGCACCACAGTGCATTCCCTCGATGTCCATATGTAGTTTAACCATTGCCATAAATATAGTGAGCAACCTGACTTCCAGATTTGGTGAATTTCTTTGCTGTCTTCGACGAGCGATCCGGAGAACTTACTATGAGTAAGTCCTCTCGGACATGCTCATCTCGTCGCCTCGAACTTCATCAAAATCTGAAAGTCCTTGCTTTGTGATTAATTAATATAAATTTGAATAAATAATTATTTTTTAGTAGCTGCAAGTTCTTCGGCTTTTTTCGACTTGATGATTTGCTTCTCAATTGGCGGTACAAAGCTCTTTAGTGTCAGTGAGTTTACAACAACAGAGATGGAGCTAAAAGCCATAGCAAATCCTGCTATTTCAGGGCGCAGTGTCGCTTGAGACATGTTGAGGAATGGCTGTCCGAGCCACCCCAGATTGTCTTTAAGGCCGAGGACCCAAGGAGCCGCCTGTCCCGCTGTCTGCGTGACCATAAGGTGTGCTCCGGCGGCAACGGGAATTGCGACCACGTTGTAGAAGAACGCCCAGAAAAGATTTTGCCACACCTTCACGATGGTCTTGGAAGAAAGTTGAATTGCGGTTGCTACATCACGTAGGTCATCCTTCACCAAGATTATTTCACCAGTTTCAATAGCAACGTCAGAACCGGACCCAATGGCGATACCGAGATCACTCTGCGCGAGAGCTGGTGAGTCATTAATTCCATCACCCACCATGGCAACTACTTTGCCTTCCGCTTGGAGTTCTTTAATTTTATTTGCTTTGTCCTGTGGAAGTACTTCTGCAAAGAACCGATCGATGCCAACCTGCTTTGCAATGGCAGCTGCGGTGCGTGGATTATCTCCCGTAATCATGATGATTTCCTTGCCCATGCGCTGTAGCTCGGCAATGGCCTCACGAGCATATGGCTTGAGCGCATCAGCCATAGCAATAAGTGCCACGAGTTTTCCATCGACCACCATGTAGACAGTTGTTTTGGCCTCCTCCTGCAGGCGGGTCATGAGTGACTCATGTGCAGTGGTCACGATGTTGAGTGTATCCATATACTTCTGATTGCCAATTGCAACTTGCTTGCCGTTCACATTCGCATGGAGACCCATTCCTGATACTGCTTCGAAGTCCTTAGGGTCGAGCAGTTTTTTCCCACCTTCTTTCCCTTTCTCCACAACTGCGCGCGCAAGTGGATGCTCTGATCCAGATTCCAGAGAGCCTGCGAGGAGAATGGCCTCTTCTTTGCTAAAACTTGCATCAACCATTTCAAAGTCAGTAACAATAGGCTTTCCAATCGTGAGTGTGCCCGTCTTGTCGAATGCGACAGCTGTGACGCGATATGCTTTTTCAAGTGCCGCTCCCCCCTTCAAAATGATTCCAAACTTAGCTGCTCGCCCGATACCGACAACGAGTGCGGTTGGTGTCGCAAGACCCATCGCACATGGGCAGGAAATCACGAGCACAGCAATCATCTTAGTGAGTGCGGGACGAATTTGATCTGGTACAAAGAAGAAATACCATACACAGAACGTGAGGACTGAAAGAAACACCACCGCGGGCACAAAATATTCACTTATCTTGTCGACGAGGTCTTG
The DNA here is from genome assembly GCA_043720495.1 of Candidatus Lloydbacteria bacterium. Taxonomy (GTDB): domain Bacteria; phylum Patescibacteriota; class Minisyncoccia; order Phycocordibacterales; family UBA6899; genus MHLP01. Next base: position 5,251 of record JAYSSO010000124.1, read on the forward strand.
GATAGGCGCCTTACGAGCTTGTGCCTCCTCAACCATGCGAATAATCTGGTACAAAAGGGTGTCTTTACCTATCTTTTCTGCTTTCACCCGAATGAGACCCTCCTGATTGATTGTGGCGCCTATCACGGGGTCGCCAATGGTCTTTCCAACCGGGAATGACTCTCCGGTAACAACCTTCTCATCGAGGTGTGTCTTGCCATCCACGATGACTCCGTCGACGGGAACTTTTTCTCCTGGACGGACAACTATCACATCTCCGACAACGAGCTCATTCAGTGGGATGGTGACCTCTTCTCCATTTCGAATAACATGTGCCTCTTTTGCCTCGAGTTTCATCAACTCTTTGATGGCCGCAGAAGCGCGCCCCTTTGCTACTATCTCGACATAGCGTCCGAGCAAAATGAAGACGAGTAGTGCCGCCGTTGACTCCCAAAACGGATGGTCAATGTTGAAGAAGAGGAACCCGAGCATCGAATAGAAATACGCAGCGGATGTACCGAGTGCCACAAGCACGTCCATGTTTGCAGAGCCCACGCGCACAGAGGTGAATGCGTTGCGATAGAACTGAAATCCTATAACAAACTGTATCGGTGTGGAAAGTACCCAATAGAACCAGTTGAGGTCAATACGCATCGGGGGGTTGAATACATTGACGCCAAAGAGTTCAACAAGAAACCTAATGGGCTGTGCAATGAGCCAGAAAAGAAACTGGACGCCATAGCTAATATATCCAAGAATACTCGAATCCATAAGGCTCGGTAGCTTGAGAGCGAGAAAATCAAAAAGCTCATGCACATGTGTCAGATTGAACATGTGAATGGACATGTAATACGTGATGATGGGAAGCGCAAGAACGAGCGCTGCCACGAACCTTCGACGTGCCTCCTCAATTTTGCGTGCATCTTTGGCATCATCCTCCTCTATCGTTGCGGACTCTTCGTCTGGCCGAATGAGATCGTAACCAAGTTGGTTTATGAATTTATCAATCTTGAGTAGATCAATCTTTGTTTCATCGTACTCAATGGCAGTTTTCTCCGCCCCGTACGAGGTCGTTACGGAGTGAACTCCAGGTTGCTTGGCCACAAGCTTGTCGATGAGTATCGAACAAGACGCACAATGCATTCCCTTGACCTTAAGTACTACTTTTTGCATATAAATAATT
>JAYSSO010000125.1:0-18918 GCA_043720495.1 Candidatus Lloydbacteria bacterium
TTGTCCATCCTCGGCAATGATCTGCCCGGTGGTAATGACACTCTTAAATGCGGCGCGATCAAAAAGCCCTACCGAGAGTACGAGCATGTTGTAAAACCAACCCCGCGTTTGATCCACCGCTTCGGCAATAAAATCTGCAGGAAAATTTTTGACAAACATGCGACCTTCAGCTGTTGTCTCGTCCCCTAGGTAATGAAACTGAGCAAATGGCATCGAGCCGGACTCGAACCAACAATCAAACACCTCTGGGATGCGCCTCATGTCCCCCATCGTACAGGGGCAAGGATAGACAATTTGATCGATATGCGGACGATGGAAATCCAGTTCAAACTGGGCATTGTGTGGAAGAGCCACGAACGGAAGGGTCCGCGTTTCTGCATAATCAACGTAATCATCCCCACCGAGCACGCGGAGTAGTGCAGACGCCTCACTACTGGCACCATGCGCAACGCAGTCCATAAGCCAGGTACCGTATTCATGTGTCACCAGCAGAATGTTCTTTCCGCTATATGTGCGGTCTATTTCGTACAAAAATTCTGCAATGCGACTTTTCATTTCAGTAAGATTCTCCCCTCCCGGACTGGGTTTCGTAAATTTCTCAAGTGTGGACGTGAAATATTTGCGATATTCCTCTATGCTACATCCGCTAAAATCTCCCGTGTTCACCTCAGCGATACGTGCATCCTCTATTATTGAAGCCGCTGGAATGCCGAGCACTCCCGCAACAATCAGTGCAGTTTCTTTCGTACGAAGGAGTGGCGAGGTAATGATGAGGTCGATTGATTTTGATTTGAGGCCCAGGGCATTTTTCTCTACAGCACTTCTTCCTTTGTCGGTAAGGTGAATCTCGTCGGTGGGTTTATAACTCACGATGCCACGTACATTTGATTCAGCCTCGCCATGGCGCATCATCGTGTAGGTGTTTTTCTTGCCAATTTTTTCTTTGAGTACGGTCAGGTTTTCAACGACATCCACCTTCCCACACGTACCACATTTCCACACAGGAATTGGAGCTCCCCAGTAGCGACTGCGTGAGATTGCCCAATCTCGTGCACCCTCGAGCCATTTGCCAAAACGTCCTTCGCGCATATTTTCAGGCACCCAGTTGATCTCCTTGTTTTCCTTGATGAGACGGGGCTTAAGTGCCGTGACATTCACAAACCACGATGAGGCGGCGTAGTTAAGGAGCGGTGTATCGCAACGCCAACAATGCGGGTATGCGTGGGTAATATTTTCCTTTGCAAAAAAAGTTCCATGCTCTTGGAGATACTTGAGCATTGCGATATCCGTCGACAGTCGCACTTTGTCATCGTCGCTCTTTGGCTTGACGGACATACCCGCAAAATCAGTGACTTCTGGCTTCATGGTACCGTCCATTTTTACATGCTGAATGAGCGGGAGTTTCAGCTTCTTTGCCAGCTCCATGTCTTCCTCACCAAATGCGGGTGCCTCATGCACGATTCCCGTTCCGCTTTCGGTGGTCACAAAATCTGCTCCAACCACCTTCCAAGCATTTTCGCGATTGATCAGTTTTTCATCGTGAACATAATAATCAAATAACGGTTTATATGAAGCACCGATAAATGATTTCCCATTGCGCTCCTCTCTTATTTCATACTCCTTGTCTTTAAACACCTTCGCAACTAACTCTTTTGCTACAACATAGCGCTTCCCTGCCCAATTTACAATTCCATACACGACATCTGGATTGACTGCTACGGCGACATTGCCGGGAAGTGTCCAGGGCGTTGTCGTCCAGGCAATGAGGTGCGTGCCGGGCTCGTTTACCAGCTCGAAAGTCACATACACAGAAATATCCTTTACGTCTTTATATCCTTGCGAAACTTCAGAGGCGGCAAGCGTCGTCTCACAACGCGGACAAATATGCATCGACTTAAATCCTTCATAGATAAGTTTTTTATCATGAAGAGTTTTGAATGCCCACCACACACTCTCGGTATACGATGCATCCATCGTCTTGTATTCATGCTCCATATCCACCCAGCGACCCATGCGGGGAACAATGGTCTTCCATTCCTTATCGTACTGTAGTACGCTCTCTAATGCTTTTTGATTGAATGCACCTATGCCATACGCCTCGATGTCGCTCTTTTGCTTAAGCCCCAATTCTTTTTCAATAAGGTTTTCAACAGGGAGACCGTGGCAATCCCAACCCCACTGCCGACGCACAAATCGACCACGCATCGTCTGATATCGCGGAATAACGTCTTTGATTGTTCCTTGAAGCAGATGGCCATAATGCGGGAGGCCAGTCGCAAATGGGGGTCCGTCATAAAAGACGTACGGGTCCTTGCCATCCTGGAGATGAAGCGATTTTTGAAAAATATTGCGCTCATTCCAAAAGTGAAGCTGTATAAGTTCACGCTCATGTATAGAGAGTTTTTTTTCGCCAGGGAGTTCAATATTATCTTCCATGTGTGGATTATACTATATGTTTTCAGGCTTTTGTGCAAAAACACGACCCTTGGGTCGTGTGAGTGATTCAATTTTTCTTTTCAGGCATTCGCGCACTTTCTCCACATCCACAGATTGTGGCACCATCGGGGATGACAACGATACGCTCACTGGCGAGCGACCCCTCCCCTTTGCGATGCAGATCAATGAGTGCATTCTCGAATTCTTCATTCTCAAAGAGGTCGCACACGAGCGTAAGGCCGTGTGCCTCGACAAGGGTGTCGTCGCGACACTGGTGTGCCGCATAATCAAACCGATGCGCGACATCTCCGCATCCCTTCTCGACCTTCATGAGTCGCAGTGGCAGCTGCTCTTTACTTACTCGCGCCAAGAGAAACTGCGCAGCGGCGGGGGTGATGAGGATGCTCATTTATATTCTCCAATTATGAAACAGTACATGGTGACCTGCCGACATTCTACATAAAGAACAGTAAAAGAAAAGCCCCACAAAGGGGCTGGATATTAGACTGTCCACTCATTGAGAACAGCACGGAGTGTGGTGGCAAACTCTTCGCGTGTGCCGTTGTTGTGTAAAACAAAATCTGCGTGAGGTATAAGCAACCTGATCTGGGCTTCTGATTCAGCATTACCCAGATGCAAGAATTCTCCCAAACTGAGTTCGGAGTCTCCTGGTTTCTCATTCCGGAGCACGTGCCGTTGATATCGTGTCTCGGGCACGGCGTCCACGTAAACCAACTTGAAGTCTATGCTTTCATCACACTCGAGCACGGTGATGTCTACAAGGCGACGGATACCCTCAACGACCACGAATTTGTCCGAAGAGAGAGCGCGTTTTATTCTTGCCATGATAGCCCGTTCGAGTGAGTTTTCCCCAAAAATTTTCCTCACAGCCGTTGAAAGTTGTTGTAATTGAGTGGTGCTTGCATCCACGTTTACAAACGTCATACTTGGGGGAATAAAATCCTTCCGTAGCCAAGCGTAGAACTCTCGCAGAGAATCCGAGTAACGAAAAGATTCAACATTTGGATACCACTCATACAAGTGGGACGTAACGGTCCCCTTTCCGGAAGACATTTCTCCAGTAACACCGACGACAAGTTTTTTCATTTCAACTCTCCTGTGTACACCTCTCCCCATAGTACGAACGGACGCCCCAATTAACAACTTGTGGTGACGTTATTCTTGTCGCGCCATATAGAACCTTGTCTCCTCCCACGTCGCAACACCCTCAAGTAGGCGAATCTCCTCTTCGAGTACCTGTGCTTTTCCTTGCAATTCTTGATAGACGAGGGTGTGGCGCGTATCGTTCTTGATTAATTCCTCCTTATGATAACGATAGATAAATCCCGTGATAAGTGCGTTCGCGAGGAGGGTAAGGAAAACCGTAAACATAAGACCGCGCGGTGGTGTACCACTCATTCGCCTCGAATATACGTTGTTATTCCCTGAATTAGAAGTCATAGAATTTTGTTGATGACGCAAGCAAATAGTGGGTAGCCTCAGAGATTCCTCCACGGGCGAGGGCCTCATGATACTTTGTGAGCTCTTGTATTTCATGATTGGCCATTCTGATTGACTTTGCTTCCAAGCGGTGAATCTTCAGCATGGCCGTCTCATGCCAAATAAGCCCAGAAAGACCCGTGAACAATATTGTTCCAATAACAACCCTCCAGATTGACCCTCTTCCTCCTCCTCGAAATGGTGCGCGTGTTTCGTCCATGCTACATTCGCTCTGGTGTGGTAATTCCGAGCATCCACAATCCGCGCTGTAAAATACGTGAGGTCATTTCTGTAAGGGCTAGTTTGTATGGTTCGTCTGAAGTACCATCAAGAATCTGCGTGTTGCCATAAAATGAATTGAACTCGCGAGCAATCTCGATAAGATATGTTGCAACATGATGTGGCTCACGCTCCTTTTGAGCGCGAAGAACAATTTCCGGGAAACGCAGGATATATTTGTGTAGCACGCTGACTTCCCCCCCTAATCCAAAGGCTGCCTTTGGAGTCCAAAGGCTGCCTTTGGATTGGGCTTTCGCCAAGAGAGAGCGGGTGCGTGCGTAGGTGTACTGCAAATAGGGGCCCGAGTCTCCTTCAAAAGAAAGGGACTGCTCAAAATCGAAAATGATATCTTTGCCCGCTGATTGGCGGAGAATGGAGTATTTGATGGCACCGATTGCAACGCGCTCAGCAACGTCATCCTTCTCATCTTCCGCAAATTTACTTTCCTCAATTTTTGTACGTGCCTTCTCTTTTGTTTCGTCGATAAGTGACTCGGCAGTGATGACATCCCCGGTGCGCGACGACATCTTTCCCGTCGGCAACCGAAGCATGCCGTGCGAGTAATGTTCGGTCTTTTGTGCGAGATCAGGAAATACCTTGCTCATTGCATCAAGAAGCACTTTGAAATAATCGTTCACTTCGTTTGCAGTAATAACGATGGAAGTATCATACGGATAAGTGTCGTATTTTATTTTTGCCAACCCAAGCTCTTTGGCTTCATAAGTGGGCAATCCATCTTTATTGATGAATACACGCGTATGAAGCCCCCTTGACTCATCACCTTTGTAAACAATAGCCCCGTCACTTTTTTCAAAAATATCAGGATGTTTTTCAACAATAACCTTACCAAATGGCCCTGTTTTTGATTCAAAAAAATAATGGTCAAATTTTGTACCAAGACGAGAATATATTTTTTCAAAATACTCCAGACTTATACCACGACCCCACTCGTACATCTCGTTAATTTCAGAATCTTTCCGATCGTACAGATGACGATTTATTTCATGAACCTGGAATACAAGCTCGGATTTTGTGGGTCCACCTGGAATTGATCCACTCAAATCTGTTGGCTCATAAGCACCTGAGCCAGTTGCGTAACAGTTGGCTAGGTGGTTAATTTGTTTTTGTAAAATCGAAATTTCATGAAATGTACCAGGAAACATGTACTTCATCCCCCACACGGCCTTCGCCACGTGGAGTCCCACGTCTCCCTGATAACAGGCGCGTTTGGTCTCGGCTCCACTTGCCTCAATAAGTCGTGAAATGGACTCACCAATTGTGTTCGACATTAAGTGTCCAATATGAAACTCTTTGAACGGATTGGGGTCGGTATATTCAACAATAACTTTTTTACCTTCCAGCGTTTCGTTGTTGCCAAATTTTTCTGTCGCGAGTGCAGACAGAAGTGCGTTCACAAAATAATCTTTGGAAAGCTTGATATTAATAAACCCAGGCCCCGCAATTGCAAATTCCATGTCAAGGTCAGACCTTGACATGGAAGTGACTATTTCTTCGGCGAGGGTGCGGGGGTTCTTTCCAACTTTTTTTGAACCTGCCATTGCTACGTTTGTTGACCAGTCGCCGTGCGAGATGTCCGCGGGGCGTTCTACAACAAAAGAAACGTCCTCAATTCCGAGTTCCGTGAGCGCATTATTGATGTGTCTCCTGAGTTTTTCCTCCATATATAATAATGATAGTAGCAGAGCGGTGGAAAAACAAAAAGCCCGACGTTCTGTCGGACCACTTCAAATAATTCCCACCTGGGTGAGATAGGCGTATATCTCATCATGGATATCTTCCTTTGTACGCAATGTTCCACCACCCGGGAGCATGCAGTCGATAATTTTCCAACCCTCGTTTTTTGCAACTTCCAAGTATGACGTCGATGCCTGACGGAGGTGTGTAATATCGGCTTCGTGAATATCACGTCGTCCTCCCTGGATGTATTCACGCTGTCCCTTTTTGTCCACAAGCTGTTGGCCAATTTCTGGAGGGACATAGAGCAGAATGTTGACGTCGGGTTTTGGCAACTCAAGAATTCCGTATTCGAGCTCTTTTAACCACTCGATGCACTCTGCGCGAAGCACGGGGTCACTAATTTTCCCCGCTTGGTGCCCCATGTTTGAAGAGACGTACCGATTGCTGATGATGATGGTTCCATCAGCGAGACGTTTACGCATCTCGAATGAAGCGTCATACCGATCGAGTGCATAAAACAGAGATGCTTTTTTGGCTCCGATTGTTTCAAGGGGTCCATATTCGCCCCGCAAATATTTTTCTACAAAGTAGGCTGACGGTTGTCTGTACTGTGGAAAATCCGACAGTACAACGTCCTTCCCCTCTCTCGTGAGTCGCTCAATCAGCATTCCCGAGTGCGTACCTTTGCCGGAACCATCAGTCCCATCAATTACCACTAATTTTCCAGTCGATATAGTCATTGCTTTTCCTTTTGTGCAAAAATCTCTTGCGTCATTAAATCATGAAACGAGATACTTTTGCTGATTTTCTTATCCACGGTACTTTTTCAAAATTGAGTCAAGTTCAGTGTGTAGTTCTGGTAGGGACCCCGCATTGTCGATGACCTCCTGTGCAAACGGCTCGAGGCGAGTGATCTCTTGCTCCGGTTCTGCTTCATGGTCATCCTGAAATTCCTCAAAGGATTTTGATCTATCGTCTGGATTTTCTCCACGGACTATCAGCCGATCATAACGAATTTTCATTGGTGCGGTAATATAACATAACTTAAACTCCGGAATTTCACGCAAGTACTTGACGTCTTCGAGGCGACGAATTCCATCAACAATAATGAGGTCGTGCTCGTCATTCTTTGCATCTTCAAACATCACCTTGGCGAGAATGTCCTCACCAAATTCTTTGCGTAAAAAGCCCGAGAGTTTCTGCATTGACTGCCGGTCTTCGGGAACATGGAGGCGCTTCATCACATCACGGAGAATCGTTGAAAATCGATAGGTGACCGCGCCATGATGCTCGACAAAGTATTTTGCCGATGTTCCCTTTCCGCTTACCATCTCCCCCGCAAAGCCCAGTATCACTTTTTTTGACATGTATATTATAAATTATTATTCGTCCGACATATCGGGGTACATTTCAATTTCTTGTGAAAGTAGTTCAAAACGAATTCCTGCCTCTTTAAAAATTTCCTTGCTACGCTTCGCGCCATGGTAGTCTTTTCCTGCGACTATGCGGACAATACCTGCATTGATTATCATCTTGGCACATGCATAACAAGGTGCCATGTGCGTATACAGAGTCCCTCCATTTAATGAAACACCAATACGCGCTGCTTGAACAATGGTGTTTTGTTCTGAGTGCGTCCCGCGTACACAGTGTTGAGTTTTTGCGCCATCGGGATGCTCGACCGTGTGCAGTTCATGTCCAACCTCATCACAATCTTTTACACCCGCAGGTGCGCCGACATAACCGGTGGTGAGTATGCGCTTGTCGCGGACGACGACAGTTCCAGCACGACCTCTATCGCAGGTGGCTCGCGTGCCAACAATTTCTGCAATTTTCATAAAATACTCATCCCACGAAGGACGCACATGATTTTTTGTCTCTCCAGTACTCATGAGCGTAGTATAGCAAAAGGAAACTTTTTCATACAATTGACCAATAATCTAAGCGGTGTATCCTGAAATAAGATGCGTAATTTCCCAAGGAGGGAAAATGAAATCATTTTTTGTTTTTGCGCTCGGCGCACTCGTCGCAACCGTATTTCTTGCGCATGCAAAAAAGCCCCCCACTGTGGAGGTAATAGAGCCTGAAGTTGAACCACGCTTTTTTCAAACTCGCATCGAGACACAGCAAAAGTATTTGCACTAAACAAAACTGCCCCTTGCGCAGTTTTTTCATTCCCACTCTACTCGCACAAAACTCAAAAAATCCTAAGCGCTCAATTTGCGATGCAGTGCGAGGCGACAAGCAAAAACATTTTTGAGAAGCTAAGCTTCCAAATACATCGGGAAGCTTAGCTTCTAGATTTCAAAAAATGTTTTTTGTGAAGTCAACAATGCAATGCGCACAAATTAAGCGCGAGGCAATTTATCCATCTACGGTCACACCCATAGAGCGAGCCGTTCCTGCAACAGTCTTCATCGCCGCCTCAATGGTAGCTGCGTTTAAGTCCGGCATTTTCTTTTCGGCAATTTCGCGAACCTGTGCACTCGTAATTGAACCCGCCTTTTGTGTGCCCGGCTTGGTCGATGCCTTGTCTTTGCCCATTGCCTTTAAGATAAGGCGTGACACAGGAGAGACCTTCAGGATAAACGTAAACGAGCGGTCCTCATACACAGAAATTTCGACAGGAATAATTTCGCCCATCATTTTTGCGGTAGCGGCGTTAAACTTCGTCACAAAGTCGCCAATATTGATACCTGCCTGTCCAAGCGCCGGTCCTACGGGGGGAGCTGGTGTCGCCTTCCCTCCAGTAATTTGGAGTTTCAGCTTTTTGGTGATTTTTTTTGCCATATTAGTTTAGGGTGTTATTTTGGGAGGTAGTAAGTAGAAGCCATACTACGCGGTTGATACTACGTTAAATCTTTTTTATCTGCAAGAAATCCAGCTCAACGGGGGTTTCGCGGCCGAACATAGGGACCATGACTTTCACGCGACCTCGGTCGGTGTCGACTTCGCCCACACGTCCTTCAAGCTCCTTGAATGGACCATCGGTGATGATGACGGACTCGCCGACGGCAAGGTCTATGGCGTGCTTCAGCATCTTTGAACCCATGCGACCGAAGAGCGCGTCGATTTCGCTTTGATTAAGTGGCACAGGAACCACTCCTGCTCCGACGAAACCAGTAACGCGTGGCGTATTGCGAACGACGTACCAAGAATCAGGATCGTAAATCATGTTCACGAGCACATACCCAGGGTAAATTTCCTCTTCGACTTCAGTGCGTTTTCCACCCTTCATTTTAATCTTCTTCTCTTTGGGGACAACTACTTCAAATATTTTGTCCTCCATGCCGAGTGACTCGATGCGTTGCTTTAAATTACGCACCACTGCATTCTCATATCCTGAGTAGGTGTGGATCGCGTACCACTGTTTTGTGGGAGACCCCGTGGTGACCTTTTCCTCTCCATTCTCTTCTTCGTTAATGAAAGTACTCATGGATGTTAAATAAAGCGTGAAAGACCCTTTGCAAAAACATAGTCAAGGAGACCAAGAAACAGTCCAGTGCCAATAGAAATGGCGAGCACGATAAGAGTGTAATTTATTGCTTGCTGTTTTGTGGGCCAAGTGACATGACGCATTTCCGCTCTTGTTTCCCTTAAGTAGTCAAAAAGTACCATATGCTATTTTTGATTAGTAAATAATAAGTAGTTTTGTTTAAAAAAAAACCCCCCGGGGTATCTAATTCATTAAGCATATACTCATATTCAGGGAAGTCAAGGACAGGTTTGGGTACGAGGAACGCAACTGTTTGCCAGGGTAAGAAAAAAAGCCCCACAGATGGGGGCCTTTGTGAGAACAAAGTGCGGAACTAGCGCGGGAGTGGGTCGGACGTTGCAACGCGGCGGATTTGTGGCAACTCGGCGACGAATTCGCGCACCGACCAAGCCATGCCGGCGAGCGTGAGTCGCTCCATGAAACCGAGCAACTCCTGAGTTTCAGGGTCGTACCTACCCCGTTGAGGGTATGCGGTCCCTCGACCCGTCAAGCGGGTGACCGGAATGGACAGGTACCGGTCGTCGTGGCGACGTGAGTAGACCACTTCGTCGACTACAAGCCGGCCTCGTTCGAAATAAATGTGCTCGAGCGACAGGGGGAGCAGGATGAGATACTTCCCTTCTCTCCCGTCACGCTCGGCAATCCGAAATCGAAAGCGCATTCCGTGCGCGACCGTCTCGTATTCACCCTCCTTTTCGAAAATCATGGTGAGGTCGCGCTCGAACCGATGTGTACGTGTGTCGGGCTCGTTGCTGACAGAGGTCGAAACGAGATTCAGTTGTGCGGACATGTTTGTCCTCCTTCTGGCTGGGTTGAATGTGTCCCACAATGCGACACTCTCGTGTTGCATTGTGGGGAGTTCCTGGTTACGCGCTCTGGCGGGCCTGCAGAAGCAAGTCCATCAAGGCACCCCGAAAGTTCGCCACCAGATTGAGGCGACCGATGTCGCTCCCGTAAATCGGGCCACGAATTTCTTCGAGGCTGAACGACGTCCCCTTGGGGAAGCCCTGGATGAGGCCTCCACGCCCACCCTCAACAGTGAGGCGGATGACATCCCCAACCGGTGCCACGCTCATTGCGAGCGCAGTTTGACGGCCACGGAGTTCGAAGCTGAAAGCCGGCGTCAGGCCGTTCGCAATCAGTCTTCGTGTCTCGCGAACGAGTTCCTCGCCAGGCAGCTCGAGAAGTTCCTCGACCGCGAGATGTGGGTTCAGGTCGACGACCGGAGCGGCCTTCGGTGCTGGGGCAGGCTTCTCAGCTACCTTCTGCTGTGAAGCTGCGACCGGTTTTTGTGCCAATTGCGCTCCGGGCTTCGCGTGCTTCGGTGCACGACCCGGACGGATCTTGCCCTTGTTGCCACCTGAGTGGGACACTGGCTTGGCGACGTCTACCGACGGGGCCAAGGTCACGACCTGCTGGTCCGAAGGGGTGGAATCCCCGACAGAGGCGGGAACATCTGCGACTGGAGTAGGTGAATCCACCACAAGCGTGAGCGACGGCAGAAGGGCTGCGAGCCCATCGGCCATGGTGTTTCCGAGCGGAGAAGCAGGGGGTGCGAACTCCATATTTTTTGCAAACATTTCGATTCCTTTTGCGCTTGGCGCAGTTGCTACATTGAGATGACAAAAAACAAAAGAAGTGGCAATCTGGAAAAGCGTGTTTTGAATGCACGAAATTACAGAATCCAACGAGATTGTATCAGACTTTGCTTACAATGTCAATGCTGTGCCAAAACAAAAAATCCGCACTCGCTGCGGATTTTTTCTCAACTACACAATGCCTATCGCACTTCGTAAGTGATGGTTACATTTGATGTGTACTTATTTTCACCTGCGGGAATATTTGCGGCTTCAGGAGCCATGGCACTGTCAGTGGCCATTGTTTTCATCTCTGCGCCCCCACGCCCATAACCATAGATAGGGTAATTCCCTCCCTCACTAAACGAGGTCACACGCACCAAGGTTACTCCGAGCTCATCGGCGAGTTTTTCTGCCTTTGCTTTGGCTTCCTTAATTGCCTCTTTGCGGGCCACCTCCTTGACTCCATCCTCATCCTCGAGTGAGAAATTTGGTCCATTTATGTTTGATGCACCATTATCAGCAAGGCCACCAATGATGACACCTGCGGAATCAGCATTTTTATCAATGTCGCGGATCTTTACCTCAACAGATTCAGTAACCTCATACCCGATAAGCACCTGCTGACCGTCAACCGGTGGGCAGTACCCACTGATGCAGGGCGAGTATATTTTGGTAGTTTGTCTCCATTCGTATTTTGGGTACAAACTATATGTGGCTTTAATGTCTTTTTCTTTCACTCCCGATGCGGTCAAGAACGCATGTATTTTTTTCATTCGATCATCAACGCTCTTTCTCGCCTCAGTAGCAGTTTTTGCATCTTGGGTTATAGAGAAAGAAATCGTCGCGATATCAGGAGCCGCATATTCTTCTCCTTCTCCATTTACACTAATAGTTGTCTGTTCACCAGGAACATCGCGTCCAATATACTGATACTCTTTCAGCGTCGACGCAAAGAGTGCAAGTAAGAGTAGCGATCCTGAGAGGGCAAGTAAAACGAGTCCACCAGCCACTTTGCGCTTCCAGCACGTACCGGTGCATGGGCCACCGCACGCCACACATGTCGCACCAGTCTGATTTGTCTGATTTTCATTAGCCATAAAATACAAGTTAGTTATTGATTAATTATTTGTACACATTATAACACGCAGAATAGCAAATTGTGACAGCGTTTGATTTTGCGCTAAGGGGGAAATAAGGTGGCGCATGTGCATTAGTAGCGCATGCCGGGTGGTGGTTATTTATTTTACGGTTACGCTTTTTGCGAGGTTGCGGGGCTTGTCAGGATCATTCCCGCGAAGTACAGCGAGGTGGTATGCGAGGAGCTGGATGGGAATGAGGCTTGCAATGGGAGAAGCGAGGCCTAGGTCGGGCGTTTGAATCCATTCATCAAAGAGTTTGCTGTTGCTGGGTCCAATGCCCACAATATACGCGCCACGACTCTTGAGTTCCATTGTATTTGACTCCATATCTCGCTTGGTTTCGTCATTTGGAATAAGTGCGATAACGGGAGTACCTGGGGCGATGAGCGCAATCGGTCCATGTTTTAATTCGCCACCAGGAAAACCTTCAGCGTGAATATAAGATACTTCTTGAATTTTGATTGCAGACTCTTGGGCAATCGGGGCATTTAACCCACGACCAATAATATAAAGATCATTGTGCTTGTTTAATTTTTCCGCAACACGCTTGATATCTCGGGAAAGGTCAGGAGTGAGCCAAATTTTTATTTCCTTTACTGCGCCCCGCAGAAGGTGTTTTCCATCTGCGAGTTTCTTTCCCAGCGCATGAGCGATGAGAATAAGAACGGCAATTTGTGCCGTCGCTGCTTTTGTTGAAGCCACTGCAATTTCTGGGCCGGCATTCAAAAAGAGCGTCTTCTTTGACATGCGATCAATTGAAGAACCCAGGACATTGAGTAGCGAGAGAATACGCGCGCCCTCCTTCTCTGCAACGCGTAGGCCCTCTAGCACGTCGGCCGTCTCACCACTTTGGGAAACAGCAAAAATAGTACTCTTTTTGTTTAAAAATTGACCATAGCCGGCAAATTCTGAGCCAACGTACGTATTGGCGAGTTTTCCTGCCACTCGCGCAGAATACAACTCACCAAGCTTTGCCATCTTGGCGGCGGTACCACAGCCAATAAAAAAGAGATGTTCGGACTCTTTCATGAGTCGCGCAAATTCCTCGAGCTTTGCATCCTCCTGATGAATTGCTTTGTCGAGCGATTCGCCCTGCTCCATGATTTCTTTTAACATATAGTGCGGATATCCCTCCTTGGTGGCACTCGCCTTATCCCACATGATTTGTGTCCACTCATGGTCAACTTTTTTGCCCGTTGCAAGTTCACGAATCATTATCGCGTCGGACGACACTTTCAAGTATTCTTGGTCGCCTGGGTACAGCACTGTGCGCGTGTGGTCAATAAATGCGGGAACATCTGAGGCAAGAAAATATTCGTTATTCCCCTTGCCTACCACGAGTGGAGAACCGTCACGCATGGCGAGCAAATATGGCTCCCCAAGCTTCATTACGACGATAGCAAAACGTCCCTCGAGCATCCGTCCCGCTTCGACGAATGCAGCTTCAAAATTTTTCTTTTCGGAGGTAATAAAATATTCGATAAGATGCGGGATGACCTCTGTGTCTGTTTCTGAAACAAAAAGGGCTTCTGCACTTCTTCCCTGCTTCGCTCGTAAAAAACTACGAATCTCTTCGTGGTTTTCTACAATGCCGTTGTGAATAACTGCAATTGTTTTTGCGGAATTAAAATGAGGATGTGCGTTTGCCTCTGTGACACCACCGTGAGTCGCCCAACGTGAGTGCCCAACACCCATTTTTCCCATCACACCCCTCAGCTCGGCAGTTGATGCACCAGAAATCTTCCCAACTGCTTTAGTAGCAAACATCCCCGCATCGGTCTCGGTCGCGATACCCCAGGAATCGTAGCCACGATACTCGAGTTCGCAAAGTGCCTTATTTGTCATAAGTGCGACTTCTTTCTTTTTATCTCCGATGTATCCAAAAATTCCACACATGTGCACTCATTATAACGCACATCCCAACACAACGTTGCATGAATTGACAAAAAAATGCGTGTAACTAAAATATGGTGAGAAACTGCTTGTTAAGGGGCAGAGCAACGTCAACTACAGAACGCATGCCATGTACGGCCTGTGCAATTGCAAACAATAAAGACAGGGTGTTTTGTCACGAGTGTCGTGGTGTCGGCTACACAGAAACCTTCCCCATGCCCACGGGTTGCGCGGGTCAGCAACCCGAATGTCCTGTCGCGTACGATCCGATGGTGAGCGGTTGGGAATGCTCACGTTGCGGAAAAAGTGGCCCTGTTTAAATTAGTTTGAATTAGTGAATTCTCTAACCCAATTTCGCTACCCACCAATGAGTTTGGTGGGTTATTTATTTATGTATTTTTTTACCAACTTGTTGAACTGCTCTCCGCGGTCGAATTCGTGAAGAAATTTTTCAAAACTCGCTGCTCCTGGAGAGAAGAGTATTGTCGTTTTGCCATTCAGGGTTTTTGCCACCCGAAACCCTTCTTTCACACAAGAATCAATGTTTTTAAACACCCTCATGTCAAGGTCTGACCTTGACAATTTTTGGAGTTCTTTTAAGAGCTTGGTCGTGGCGGATCCTTCAAGGAGGATTAGGTTTCCATGTGGGATCTGTTTATTTATTGTGCGTGCAAGATCATTGAATTCAAGTTGTTTGTCTGTACCCCCGGCAATAAGTACAATGTTTCCTAATTTTTGGAAGCGCAAAATAGCGGCGATGGTGCCATCGGGAGAGGTAGCACAACTGTCGTTCACTACTGTAAGCCTCCCCTTCTGGTAGACTTCTTCTTGTCTCATCTTTGGAGTGGGAAGGCTCAAGACGTCGCGCTCGCTGACGGGAACCGCTCCGTCGAAAAGCTTGACCGCAAGCACAGCATGCAACAGATTCTCAAGATTGTGTGCACCACGCATGGCGACAAATTTTTTCACGGAAAAAAGTTTCTGCTCCATTCCGTCGAAGCGAAAAATAATTCGGCCATTTTTTACATAGAGTCCACTCAGACTTTGGGGTAGTGGTTTTTTGCTCGTAAAAAAAAGTAGGGACTTGGGTTTCTTTTTTACAAAATACGTTGTCCACGCATTGTCATAATTGAGTATCACAAAATCATCAGGTTTTTGCGTGAGAAAAATATTTGCCTTAGCATTCGCATAATCTTTTATCCCCTTATAACGATTAAGGTGATCCGGATAAAGGTTTGTGAGTACCGCGACGTGGGGCGCACGGCCGGCAGATGGCAGATGCTCAAGTTGCCAAGAGGACATTTCTGCGACGACGGGTATGTCTTTTCCATTTACCCTTTCAAATTCCTTTAGAAACGCATTGTCGGGAGTATTGCCTGATGGTTCCACTTTTGGATATTTTTTCTTCAGTAACTCTGCAACCCAAAGTGTCGTAGTTGTTTTTCCTCGCGTACCAGTAACCGCTATCACGGGGTTATCGCAATAACGAAAAAATAAACTTGCATCATTTTCTATGCGCTTGCCGGCTTTTTTTGCGACTGCTAAATATTCACTTTCTCGGGGCACACCAGGGTTTACTATGACCATATCATTTGAAAGAAAATCCTGAGGGCGGTGTTCCCCAAGTACATACTTTACGGAAACTCCTCGCAGCGCATCGAGAGACGGGGTGAGGGTTGCCTTGGTGCGCATGTCAGTGGCAGTTACAACAGCGCCGTGGCGCACGAGCCACTTAACGGTCGCGACACCACCACCATGGAGCCCAAGTCCCATAACGAGTGTATTTACGCCAGCAAATAGTTGCTCATTCTGTCTAGTTTTCTTCATTGTTATATTCTACCACGCAAATTTCGCAGATTTATTTGACAGTCCAACTGCATGTGATTGAGTGAGTATTAGTATAAGTGTTCTTTACAATACTCATATTCCCAGGAGGAATATCGTGAACAATCAAGGGTTTTCCAAAATTGCGATGTGGCTCGTTATCGCGCTCGTAATCTTTACTGTACTCCGACAAATAGACCAACCTAGTGTAGGAGCGGAGAGTGTTCCCTATTCTACGTTTCTCCATGAAGTGCGGGAAAAACATATCGACAAGGTCGAGTTGCAGAGTGGGCCCGATGGTACCAACATTATCGCGCTTACCAAAGATGCAAAAAAATTCATAACGGTAGCTCCATTTGGGGAAACCGGTCTCATCGGAGATCTGATAAATAACGGCGTGGCATTCACTGTTGTACCCCGTGAGCAACCGTCGCTCTTGTTGACCTTGATTACCAGCTTTGGACCAATACTCCTTTTACTAGGCGTGATGGTCTACATGATGCGTCAGCAAATGGGTGGCGGGAAAGGTGGACCAATGAGCTTTGGCAAGTCCAAGGCGCGTCGCCTCGACGAGGCCAGCAATACCATCACCTTTGCAGATGTCGCCGGTTGCGACGAGGCAAAAGAGGAGGTGAAGGAATTTGTTGACTTCTTGAAAGACCCGACGAGTTTCCAGAAACTCGGCGGACGCATCCCTCGCGGAGCACTCCTCGTGGGACCTCCCGGAACAGGCAAAACGCTTCTTGCGAAAGCCGTCGCTGGCGAGGCGAAAGTACCGTTCTTCACGATCTCCGGTTCCGACTTTGTGGAAATGTTTGTTGGCGTTGGAGCTGCGCGCGTGCGGGACATGTTCGCAGAGGCGAAAAAGGCCTCTCCGAGTATTCTCTTCATTGACGAACTCGACGCAGTCGGCAGACAGCGTGGCGCAGGACTCGGGGGTGGCAATGACGAGCGTGAACAAACGCTCAATCAAATGCTTGTCGAAATGGATGGGTTTGATACCAGCGTCAGCGTCATCGTATTTGCCGCTACGAACCGTCCGGACATTCTCGATGCCGCACTGCTGCGACCAGGCCGTTTTGACCGACAAGTCTATGTGACCCTTCCTGATGTGCGCGGTCGCGAGCAGATCCTCAACGTACACATGCGTAAAGTACCCTGTAGTCCAAATGTAGACCCAAGCATCATCGCACGCGGAACACCCGGCTTCTCCGGGGCCGACCTTGCAAACTTGGTGAATGAGGCAGCGCTCTTCGCAACAAGGCGCAAGGGAAATGTCGTCGAGATGGTGGATTTCGATAAAGCGAAAGACAAGATCATGATGGGTCCTGAGAAAAAGACCATGATCATGCCGGCGGAAGAACTCAAAAACACCGCATACCACGAGTCGGGACACGTGCTTGTTGCAAAGCTCTTGCCGAAGACCGATCCCGTTCACAAGGTCACCATCATTCCGCGCGGGCGTGCGCTTGGCGTCACCATGCAACTCCCCGAGGGTGATCGGTATTCGCTCGACAAAGAGCGCATGCTCGCGACGATGGCCATCCTCTTTGGCGGACGTATCGCTGAAGAGGTCTTCATGAACCAAATGACAACGGGTGCCTCGAACGACTTCGAGCGTGCTACGGCAATCGCCCGGGACATGGTGACAAAATACGGGATGACCGAAGAGCTTGGCCCTATGGTCTATGCGGAAAACGAGGGGGAAGTATTCCTCGGTCGTTCGGTCACGAAAACAACGAGCATGAGCGAACTCACGATGCAGAAGGTGGATGCAGTCATCAGGCGCATCATTGATGAACAGTACGCCGTAGCGCGCACACTCATTGAATCCAATCAAGACAAGATGCACGTTATGGCAAAGGCACTCCTGGAGTGGGAAACACTTGATGCCGATCAGATTGATGACATCATGAACGACCGACCGCCACGTCCACCGAAAGATTTGTCACCTCCGCCTCCTACTACACCGACTCCTGGCTCTAACGTTCCACCAACAGGTGAAACTCCTCCGAGTGGAGATGCACCAGCTCCTCCCACCATTCACCCAGACAGTAAACAGCTGGCCAGAGATTCGGGAATGAAGGACTAGGGAAACAGACACTGCACGACATCACGTCGTGCGGTTTTTCTTTTTATGATAAACCACAAACCCTATGATGCACTTGCACTGTCAAGGTCAGACCTTGACAGTGGGGAAAGAAAAAATCCGCGGTCGGCGGATATTTCATTGTTCTTGAATACTTATATTTTGCGGACGCAATATTTTCCATTTTCTCTTCAAAAAACGTTTTCGGTCCGCTACTGAAAAATATGGGTCTTGCACGGAGCTCGTCATCACGCCGGTCGGAGAATGACCCAAGCTGATAAATGCGTGCCCTATCTCATGCACAATATAGGTCGCGTGGAGTCGCTGAAAGAGAATTATGCCGTTCCCTATGTAAATACCGGAAAAACAAAAACTTTCTCCCGCTCTTGTAATGGAACAACTCCACTCTTCCCTCGGAAGTAGCCCGATACCGATAACCAAGTCGGCATTCGGATACTTATATGCAGCGCGATTTGTATTAAAGGCGAGGTCAAGAAATGAAAGCGCAATCCAAGATGACTCGCGCACATAGGTGACATTGAGGACAACTCCCACTTGTACCCACAGCATTTCTGATGCGATGAAAAATTGATTTTTAACATCAACTATTTCCTCATGGTCCCCCAACAGCACAATTGTGGAGAGCGTGCGGTTGGGCAAGTTCTCGTCCACTAGCAAGGGGGTAGCGATAAGATGCTCGACCGTGCGCCTTTCCCCCTCGGACTGTGGATTGCTATCGAGAAGTGCGCACGCCGAAAATACCATCGCACACAAAAAATACAAAAATATACGGAGCATCATGCACCCCAAAAAACATCTGCAGATAATTATAACGTGCGACAACAAAACTTGCACAACGAGCGTGTGGACGGGGGTTTTCTCTTGCCTCACTTCCTCTTACAGAGGCTGTACACCTTTTGGGTATTTACGAAAATACCTCAAAAGGTCTTGCAGTGAGGCGCCCATGAAGACATGGGTTCCATG
>JAYSSO010000126.1:0-1024 GCA_043720495.1 Candidatus Lloydbacteria bacterium
AGCACTTCATGCATGCAATGTCTCATCTTTCTCCCGTTCTCAGCAGATCCAACTCATTCGTCCAAGCATTCACGTCGCAAACATGGCAACCCATTGTCATGCATAATATCAACACACGCTGAAAGAGTGGGGTTGACGCTGAAGCTCTTCATGCATGCAATGTCTCATCTTTCTCCTGTTCTCAGCTGATCCAACTCGTTCGTCCAAGCATTCCAGTCGCAAACATGGCAACCCATTGTCATGCATAATACCAACACACGCTGAAAGAGTGGGGTCGACGCTGAAGCTCTTCATGCACGCAATGTCTCATCTTTCTCCAGTCATCAGCGGATCCAACTTGTTCGTCCAAGCATTCAAGTCGCAAACATTGCAACCCATTGTCGTGCATAATATCGACACACGCTGAAAGAGTGAGGTCGACGCTGAAGCTCTTCATGCATGCAATCTCTCATCTTTCTCCCGTTCTCAGCGGATCCAACTCGTTCGTCCCCATCCATCATTTCTCAATCGCACAATACACGTTATTCACAATGGTGATACGGTTCCTGTGGTGCGATATCGACTCCCATCAACTGCAACGTCCCACCAAACAACCAACAAAAAAAATTAACTCTCAATCAACGATTTGACACCACCATTGATGTCGTTGATATGCATGCACACATCGTTGATTGTTACCATTCATCATTACGACCCTCTAGAACCAAGGAAACTCGCCTTCGTCACCCATCTTTCATCAAATCGTGTTGACCAAACATGCGTTGAAATCAACACCACCAAATCTCTTGACAATCGATTCCCAATGTGATGTCCTTGCACGTTGAACCTCTGTCTCATAACCCCAATGAACACTTGAAGCGATGCAACAACTTTTTTCCTTTTTTCGGCCATCATTGTTTCAACCCAATCTGGAATCTTGACATTCTTCTCAACGTTAGATATTTTTGCCCCCACATCCAACAATCGCTATGCACATTCATGGCGTCTACTCATAAAGGCATACGCAAAGAGGAGTGAAATCATC
>JAYSSO010000127.1:0-1017 GCA_043720495.1 Candidatus Lloydbacteria bacterium
GGCTTAATGGTAAAAAGTGATGCTATTTTAGGATATAGTGGCTCTATACAAACATAATTTTCATAAACAAGGTCATGATTTCAAAAAAAGTGCTCGTGCGGTTCGTTTCAAACAAAGAAAAACGGAACATTTAGGGGAACCCAACGCTACCGTTGCAACGATTGTGGTGTGCAGTTTGTGCATGACACATCGGCATCGGGAGCAACGCTGTGGAATACATTCGCCTTTGAACACGCGACGATACCAGTGCTGGCAAAACGTTTTCATTTGAGCGAGAAAACGGTACGTACACGACTGAATGCATACGCACTCCCCATACATGAGCCTACCCCGAGAAGCATGGTTGCAGTCATCGACGCAACCAAGGTCGGTTTGTCATGGCTCCTCGTGATTCGCGACCCGCATCGTCGTGAGAATGTGTATGTGCGTGAGGTCCCCGCAGAAACAACAAGTGCGTATCAAGCTGCCTATGCGGATTGCACGACACGTGGGTTCACATTCCTCGCCATCGTGAGCGATGGTCGCTTTGTGGGCTCACCATGGCTCTTTCCAGGCATCCCCATCCAGATGTGCCACTTCCACATGGAGCAGATTGTCATTCGATATACGACGCTAAACCCGAATCTCGTTGCTGGGCAAGAATTACTTTCCCTTATCCGCACACTCCCCACCAATGACGCAGCATCGTTTACTGATGCCTTTCAATTATTTTGTTATACATGGGATGCTTTTTTAAAAGAGAGGACTGTTGATCCGGTCACTGGAAGGTGGCACTGGACACACAAGCGCATACGGCAGGCACGTGACAGTGTGCGTGCGCATCTGCCGTTCCTGTTCACATTTGAGCGACACCCCACACTCAATATTCCCAACACCACCAACTCACTTGATGGGTCGTTTAAAAAGGTGAAGCTGGCGCGAGGAATTCATTCAGGATTACCTCATGCGCGACAGATTAAATTGATGATGACGATACTATTTGGGAGAGCATAGCATCACTTTTTACCATTAAGCCCC
>JAYSSO010000128.1:0-6232 GCA_043720495.1 Candidatus Lloydbacteria bacterium
GCACTTTTTCTGAAGCGCATATGCGTTTATGGTACCACGTCGCTTCGACTGCGGTTCCAGCCCCGGGCGGAGCCCGCGGTTGTATGGCCGCTCAAAACATTTGGGACAAGGACCAAACGGATTGAAAGTCACAACTCCGCGGGGAGTGGTATCACTTTCTTTGTGAAGTCCAAAAAAGGTGTGTATGAAAATCTCGAGCTACAGGCCGAAGGAGAGGTGTCGCAGGTGTATCTAGGAGACTTTGCAGGGAAAAAAGTTGCCGTAAAGATTGCAATAAATCCTTTGTGCAACAATTTTCTCGAGAACGAAGCGGAGAGTCTTAATCGGCTTAGAGACAAATTTCCAAAGACCGAGTCCGGGAAATATTATCCGATGCTCGTCGACAGTTTTTATGTCATGATTTCCGGCAACAGGCTCGCGGTCAATGTGACCGAGTACTGTGCGGGGTACTACACGCTCACAAATATACTGGGAATGTTCCAGTCATCTGGTGGGTTTGTGGAAGTTCGCGCAGTCGCATGGATGTACAATCGCATTCTCGAGGCACTCGCACATGCACACCCCTTAGGAATCGTGCACGGCGGAGTGCACCCTGACAACATTCTGGTGCACCCAGAAAGCCATCGCATCGTACTAACCGGCTGGACGGGAAGCGTGCGTGTACCGGAAAAGGTGCCCTACGCCTGTCCGTCCTATAGAGAGCTCTATCCGAGCGAAGTCGTCGGTGCAAAGGACAAACGAAGGTCAGCGCTTGCAACCGACCTATACATGGCAGCAGCAAGCGTCATCACTGTACTTAGCGGAAATGTTGAACATATGACATTTCCGCCTAGTGTTCCGCGTGAGATATGCGCGTTTTTAAAGGCGCGCCTCATTTCGGACCTTGGTCTTCGGGACGCTGTAGCAATACAGCAGCGAGACCGTTTCGGTGAAGTTTTGAAGGCCCTATACGGTCCTCCAAAATTTCTTCCTTTTGTTTTACCCATTACAAGGAGCTAATCATGGGTAGTGGTTCAACTTCATCTTCAAGTCTCGGCACACTTCGTGCGGCTGCAGTAGCAAGCAATCCTTCTTCGGCAGGATTTGCCTACAGTGCATCTGCGCGCGCAGTGCATCCTGATATGGATCCCTCAAAACCCAACATGGGAGGCAAAAAAGTTCGTGAGTCTGTTTCGTCAGTCGACAACCCGAATCCGATTCCGATTGCGGTCTTTCTCGATGTAACCGGCTCAATGGCAAATCAGCCACAAGTCGCAGCGGACAATCTGCCCGGGCTGTATGCCCTCATCAAAGAAAAAGGCTACGTCACAAATCCGCACATCATGTTTGGTGCAGTGGGTGATGCGCACGGTGACCGTGCCCCCCTCCAGGTCGGGCAATATGAAGCGGATGCCCGCGTGCTCGATTGGCTACAGAAAATTTGGATGGAAGGTGGTGGAGGTGGTGACGTCGGGTCGCGTGGAGCTCATGAAGACTACGAACTGATGATGTACTACATGGCCAATCACACTGACCTCGACGCGAACGCGAAGGGCAAGAGGGGTTACCTCATTCTCTGCGCCGACGAACTCCCCTACCCCAAGCTCGAATGCCGCGTGGTAGAGGAATTCCTTGGTGAACGCATCGAGTCCGACATTCCTTTTGACGACATTCTCGCGATGGTAAAAAAGAAGTTCCACTTCTTCTACATCCTGCCGAGAAGTGCTAACCATGGGAATGACGACATGGTCATTAATTTCTGGAAAGGTAAGCTTGGGGAGCACTTCATCCGTGTTGACGATCTGTCGGACCTCTCCAGTGTCATTGCAGGACTTGTTGGTCTCTACGAAGGGATTGATCTTGCGGACATTATCGAGGACATCACCTCTGTCGCAGGTTTGGGAAGTGCAACTTCCGCTAGCCGAGCGCTTGCTGGTCTGTCCCCTGGTCGTGCAGTTGCAAAGACAGGTTCGGCAGTACTTCCTACGCATCCGACTGGCAAGAAAAGCAAGGGTCCAGATCTCCTCTAAGGTACATCGAAAGTTGTAATTCACTGCAGGGCAAGTATTACACTTCGCCCTGTTTTTTATTTCCTTTTCATGGAGGTGGGCGCATGACGCATGCAAAACAAACTGCACGAATCGTTATTGATTTAGGATTTGGCGACGCGGGCAAGGGGTCCATCGTCGATTACTTTGCACACACCAGTGCATCAGACCTCGTTATTCGTTTTAATGGTGGAGCACAAGCAGCCCACAACGTAATAACGGAAAGTGTCCATCACACGTTTCGGCAGTTTGGATCTGGGACCCTAAGGCGTGCAAGGACACTCTACTCACGCCACGCACTCCTTGACCCACTGATGCTACTCGATGAAGCGCAGTTACTTGAACAAAAAGGAGTGCGCGGGGTCACACAACTCTTTGTTGTCGAAGAAGATTGTGTCATCACCACCGTCTTCCAACAGGCGATGAATCGTATCCGTGAACTAACACGGAAAGACGGACGACACGGAAGTTGTGGTCTTGGCATAGGCGAAACTGCAAGCGATAAAGAGTCCGTGCCACACATGGTGCTCACGGTAAAAGATCTCGCAGACGGAGAATGCACACATGCGAAGCTTGAGGTGCTCCGAGTCTTGAAGCTCAAGGAAGCACAGCAACTTTCCGCCGGAAATGACTCCCCTCAACTGCGTACGGAGCTCGCAATACTCGGCAATAGGGAGTATTCAAGGGCAACAACAGATGCGTACCAAAACATCATTTCCCACGTGCGTGTGGTGAGTCATCGGGAAGCAGTAAACATGTTTCGTACAGCAAACGCTCCAATCTTTGAAGGTGCACAGGGAATCCTTCTCGACCAAAACTTTGGTTTCTATCCATACATCACCCGTTCGGATGTGACTCCAAAAAATGCAATCGCAATGTGCGAAGAAGCGGGAATGACGCACGAAGTCACTGGGCTCCTGCGTGCGTACGCTGTACGTCACGGCCCGGGACCCATGCCGACTGAAGATGCAGAACTGACGGAGACTCTTTCAGATTATCACAATGCATTCGGCGAGTGGCAACGTGAATTTCGAGTCGGATACTTCGACGCCATGCTCGCACGATATGCAATCGATATTTGTCGTGGTGTCGACAACGTGATGATTACTTGCACAGACCGACTTGCTGAAATGGTCCGTGTTCAAGTGTGCAATTCATACAGAGGTAGTGCGCTTCCCTGTCTACCTTCTACTCTTGCAAGCATGGGAAAAGAAAAAACGAAGCTTCAAACACAGCAACTCATGGAGGAATCTCCTGTTTACGCTGACTTTATTTCCTCCTTCGATCCAAGTTCTTTAGAATACCAGCATGCGTACGCATTACATGTACTCGCACTCGTAAGTAGAAAAGTTCGTTTACTTGGTATTTCAAGAGGAACACGTTCCTCCGATAAATATCTCACCTAGTCCGCACAGAGTGCGGACTTTTTTTATCTAGTACCCTGTGGTTTACAGTTTGCGGAAAAGGAGTTCGAAGATTTTTCTTTGAAACGTGGCGATTGTTTCTTTTCAATAACTACCATTGATAGCGATGATGGCGTCGCTGAAAAATTCGCCTGGGTGAAGGAACATCTCGGACAAGAATTTGTTGAGCGCATTGTGCTCACTAGAGACAAAACGCTCGTCCGAGGTGACATTCTCGTTGATGATAAGCCGGAAGTGACGGGTGTTTGCACCCCAGCATGGATGCATGTACTCTACGATCAGCCGTACAACCAGCACATTAGACAAAAACCCCGCCTTACGTGGGCGAATTATGAGGAGGTTCTCGGAGTATGAGCACACTACACAAAACACTGTATCTCGTGAGGCACGGTGAAACCCACTCCAACGTAAAAGGTATCTTCCAAGGAGAGAGTGAACCCCTCACAAGGCGCGGTCGCGGACAAGCAAGCCGACTCGCCAAGCGCCTCCGGCGCGAACGAAAGCGCTATCCTATCACGCTTCTCCTCACGAGCAGTCATGTGCGCGCCATGGAAACAGCGACCCCAATCGCAAACGCACTGGGACTCACCCCAAAGAAGAGCGACCTCTTTGTGGAACGGAAGCATCCGAGCATCATTCATGGAAAACCAACGAGCGATAGTGATGCGAAAGCAGTTTGGATGAAAGGGAGAATGAACTTTCATAACCCAGACTTCGACTACGAAGACGGGGAAACATTCACAATGCTGAAATCCCGCGCGCTCTCCGCACTTGAGTTCATTGAACGCAATTGTGACACGCACATAGCCGTCGTCACACATGGCGTCTTTGCAACAGCGCTCGTTGCGGCATCTCAGCGCAAAGAAGCGCTCGCCTCGCACGACCTCAATCAGTATCAATTCCGGATGGACAATACTGGGCTTTCAATAATCACCCACGAAACACATGCCGACTTCTCGCATACCGTGACCGGGTGGATCATTAGGCGATGGAACGACACATCTCACCTCGATTGAGATCAAAGACGCAATCATGTTTGTACAACAAAAAACCGACCTCATCTGTGGTCGGTTATTTTTTATTTCTATTCGGCGCGCATTCGTGTGCGATTGTTCACAGTGTCGCTTATTGCGTCCATGAGTCGCGATGCACTATCCATTGTTTTCTTTGTCGAGCCGGTGAGGTCTTCAATGAGTCCGATTTTTTTATCGTAACGAACAAATTCAACACTCTTGTACTCGGGATTTTTCTTTGCTATGTTTTTTGCGACACGAAGCAATAATTCCTCAATAGTTTCGACCCTATCTACCATCTTGTGTGCAAGTGCATCCTGTGCACCAAAGATACCACCGTTTGTTCGACCATTCGGTTTTTTCGATTCCACGAGGAGCGTCTCAAAGTCAATCCCCCGAGCATCTGACATGGCCGTCAAAAAATCCCTAAACGAAAGTTCAACAGTCCGCGCCAGACTCGCGTGGCACCCGGGAGACAGTTCTTGCCACTGTCCGATGCAGGACTTCAGTGGCCCTGTCGCAATGTCGATATTTCCAATTCCAAATACTTTCCCGATTGGTGCAGTGCTAAACCATGACATGATGACACCCACGCTTCCCACTTGGGCTACGGGGTCCATCACGAATTCACTGGCGCCAAGTCCGAGATAGTATCCCCCAGAATAGGCCTGCTTCGAAGTGAAAGCTATCACGGGTATTTTTGAAACCTCACGAAACTTTTTAATCAACCGGTGTCCCTGGGCGCTTGCGGCAGCATCACCTCCGTAGGAGTTGATGTAAAATATGACGGCAGAGAGATGTTTCTGCTCGGATGCAAGTTCGAGTGCGGTGCGAATATAGAGTGTCGTATTGTCACGCCCCGGTCGACCAAAATCATCTCCATCAATATCTCCATCAACGGGAATGAGTGCAACGTGTGCAGTCTCCTTTGTCCCGGAGAGTGGAAGTGTAAGAAATGCTTGTTGCGCTACCTCAATCTGCTGTGGTGCGCTGGTGGAAATTCCACCAAAAAAAACAAACCAGATGGATGCCGAGGCAAGTATTGCAAACAGCCACTTAAGCCTGTGCGTACGTTTTAACGTGGCCTCCTTGCGTTCCTGATGAGCGATAAACAACTCTGCCACCTTAATGAGATCTCCCTGCGTAACTGGCTTTTCATCCACGTTGATTTCTTCGGCTGTGCGCACATTAGGTGAAAGTACAACGCCTGGCTTCTTCTCTGCAGTCCAAAGCTTAAAAATACCCTTCATAACTACCCTCCACATAAAAAGTGCAAACTATATGTAGGGTACAAGCGAATTGAGGGGTATGCACCATTGACAGACCAATATCTCCTGGGGTGGGCTGTTAATAATTACAAAGGGGAAACTTCAACAAAAAACCGCAATCGTCCGGACTTATCGTTTCCGACGATTCAATTGACATTCGTAAAAAATATATGGAAAATTATACCTCATTGACAACACGCACGGTGCCGCTAGCATGGGGTATAGAGATGTACCCTGAAAGGAATCGTAATGAAGAATCCTCTGTTTCCGCTTGTGATTGCGCTCTGCATACTTCCCGGCTGTGACTCGAGGGTCGATCGCTCGACAGCACCCGATATTGATGTGCAAGCGAAAATCGATAAGCAGTGGGGGGACGCGATGAAAAAAGTCCGCCCTGCGAGCTACGCGGTGTTCTCCGACACTGACGACCCCACAAAACTCACGGACCCAACAATCCTTGATGCAATGCATGGTGTGTCGCCCAACGGGTCATCGGTCAT
>JAYSSO010000129.1:0-2496 GCA_043720495.1 Candidatus Lloydbacteria bacterium
CCGTGAGCGCTTTAATAGCGCGGGGATCATGGGCAAGTTTGGTGATGTTCATTCACTTATTTTCTCATTTTTCTTATTGGGGAGCAAGTCTAATGTATAGAGAGAGCTCCCTCTCGCAACTATACATCCAAATTCGCGAGCTTGGCGTTGGACTGGATGAATGACTTGCGGGGTGCAACATCAGTACCCATGAGTAGGTCAAATATTTTGTCTGCTTCCTGTGCATCCTCAATGTGCACTTGCTTCAAAACGCGCCTTGCGGGATCCATGGTCGTTTCCCAAAGCTCTTCTGCATTCATCTCTCCAAGACCTTTATAGCGCTGAATATGTACCTTGCTTGCCCTCTTTGCCACCTGCGCTTCGCCCTCAGCCTCCTCGCCTTCGATGGGCTCCGTTCCCTCACCGTCGTCTTCAAGTTCCTCAGGCTTTACGCCCTCTTTATTTAAGTAGGCGTCTTTCTGAATATCAGAATAAAAGTAGTTCACCTCTTTTCCTTTCTTCACCTTATAAAGTGGTGGCTGTGCGATATAGACATGTCCCGCATCGATGAGTGGCTTAAAATAACGGAAAAAAAGCGTAAGGAGTAGTGTCCGGATGTGTGCGCCGTCAACGTCGGCGTCTGTTGCAATAATCAGTTTGTGGTAGCGGAGTTTAGAAATGTCGAACGTGTCCCCTATTGCCGCCCCCATCGCAATCACAAGATTTTTGACCTGTTCGGAAGCAAGAATTTTGTCGAGGCGTGCGCGTTCGATGTTGAGAATTTTTCCTCGTAGTGGAAGTACTGCCTGAGTACGGCGATCACGACCAGTCTTTGCTGTGCCACCGGCTGAGTCTCCCTCAACAATAAACACTTCGGACTCCTCTGCGCTTTTCGATTGGCAATCAGCAAGTTTTCCCGGTAGTGTCATGCCTTCAAGTGCGCCCTTTCGGAGAACACTGTCTTTTGCGGCCTTAGCAGCCTTGCGAGCGCGCAGTGCGAGAACGACCTTCTGAATGATCGCCTTTGCATCCTCGGGGTGCTCTTCAAGAAACATACCAAACGCATCTCCAAAAACTTTTTCAGTTGCGCCACGCGCCTCAACAGAACCAAGTTTTGCCTTCGTTTGTCCCTCAAATTGAATTTCCGGCATTTTGACGGATATTACTGCGGTGAGACCCTCGCGTACGTCATCTCCTGTAAACCCCTCTTCGGCCTCTTTCCCCATGTTGTTTCTCTTGGCGTAATCGTTGAGGGTTCGCGTAAGGGCAGTGCGAAAACCCGTCACATGCATACCACCCTCCGAGTTGTAGGTATTGTTGGCAAATGCGACCTCGCGGGAAGTAATGTCGTCAACATACTGGAGCGCGACCTCAACATACACACTGCCCTCCTGACGCTCAACATAAAATACTTCCTTGTGTATTGGCGTTTGGAATTTATTGTAAAACTTAATGAGTGAGTGCAGTCCGCCTTCGAAAAAGAACGACATTGACGGCACCTTGTATCCCATATCTTTGATATAGAATGCCCCATCTTCGTCTATCTTTCCTTCGTAGTCACGAAGATCCAAGATGTTTATCTCAACACCCTTCACCAGGTATGCTTGCTGTCGCAAGTGCGTCACAATATTGTTCCAGTTGAATTTGATTTCACTAAAAATTTCAGGATCTGGATCAAAGAGTACGATGGTACCATTATGCTTTGATGCACCAAGTTTTTTAACTTTTGCTTTCTGCTTACCCCGTACATATTCCTGAACATGCTCGCCACCCTCACGATGAACATTGACGCGCGCATATTGTGAAAGCGCATTCACTACCGAGGCGCCGACTCCGTGCAGTCCTCCGGAAACTTTATAACCACTTTCGTCCCCTCCAAATTTTCCTCCAGCGTGAAGTGTGGTCATGACCGTCTCAAGCGCAGAGACTTTTGTCTTTGCGTGAATGTCAACAGGAATACCACGGCCATTATCCACAACGCGCACGCGATTCCCTGGAAGGAGTGCGACTTCAATGTGGTTACAGTAGCCACCCATTGCTTCGTCGCGCGAGTTATCAAAAATTTCCCAAATTAAGTGGTGGAGCCCCTCAACGCCAGTGGAGCCGATGTACATTCCCGGACGCTTGCGCACTGGCTCGAGTCCCTCAAGGACTTGGATGGATTCTGCTCCGTAGTTTTTTTCTTTCTTGGTTAGTTTGTCGTCTTTTTTTGCCATGCTTTCCTGATTAGCGTATTTTGAACATACAATTGCCCCCTAAATTGGAGGCAATCTGATAAGGGAAGTATAGCAAAAAAGGCCACATTCACCAAGTAATTTTTTAGTATTTTGTGTGGTAAAAAATAGGCAAAATGCTTGACTAATTGTCAATTATATGATACAATCAATAAGGCGGATTTGCCGATAAGCGAGGATTCCTCCAATAGACTTGCTCCCCAATAACACCCACCCGTTAAAAAACACACTCCTCGGTGTGTTTTTTAAGTCCCGTAGCTCAAGTGATAGTTCCACAATCCCG
>JAYSSO010000130.1:0-2496 GCA_043720495.1 Candidatus Lloydbacteria bacterium
TGGCGAGGGTGCCATATCGTTAAGGACGCTACGGAGTACATGCGCCCAGAAGGTAATGCGCTCACTTGTTAGGAGATGCAAATTTCCTTCAGAAACTTCATGAGCTTTCGTGTGGTGTTCGAGTAAGAATCCAAGTTTGTATATACGCATAGCCCGCAGACATAAATATTCGTCCTCACCTCTATTATCTTTTACGTACTGTAAAAGTATTTTTTCAAGTGGAGGGTTATAGAGCGCCATGAAGTTAATAAATCGTGCCCAACTTTCATATTTGCATCCAATGATGAGCGAGGTGTGATCGAGTATAAATATTTGTCTTCCGGTAACACGCAAATTGTGCGGAACGAAGTCGGTGTGTGTGAGGATGCCACAGTAGCGACCGATCGAATATCGATTTGCATAGAGGAATGCACGCGCTTGCTCAAATAACTCGTGAAGTTCGCTTGCGCTTGGTGTGCGCTCGAGAATACTCTGGCACCATGCATCAAATTGCCTGAGGTAATCATCATAACCCATGGCAGCACCCATGGAGAGGAGAGCCTGCTCATGCTCCCGCGTGGCGACGTGTGTACCTTCTTGCGACTCGAGTGCGGAGAGTGCAAAGAAAAATTGGTCTGAAATTGGCAACTGTAGAAAAATCTGTTCCTGGGCGATATACTCGCTGGTGAGGACGATAGTGTTTCCCGCATCATCAAAGTGAAGCAATTTAGGAAAGCGCATGGAGCGGTTTGCAAAATGAATGTTGTTCAAAATCTCGCGCCGTCTATGTTCGTCGCGAATCTCCTCGATTCCCGGGGCGCTTGTGCTCCATTTTATGACGACTGCGGTGTTGCTACCCTGGCTCTTCCCAGTGAGTACTAACTTGCGTCCGCTTACTAAGAATCGCTCCCCACTAATGTGCATTTGTTCTTCATCGAGTTCGTAGCCAATACGCAGAAGTTCCTCCCGCGCGCTCCTCAGTTCAGTGTCCCGCCACTTCTCCCAGGCTTCTTGTCTTTCGTTTGCTCGCATGGTGGTATAATATACTAAA
Organism: Candidatus Lloydbacteria bacterium; assembly: GCA_043720495.1. GTDB lineage: Bacteria > Patescibacteriota > Minisyncoccia > Phycocordibacterales > UBA6899 > MHLP01. Next base: position 1,031 of record JAYSSO010000130.1, read on the forward strand.
AATAATCATGAAAACAGTTATTGTTACAGGTGCCGCCGGCTTCATCGGTTCGAATCTTTCAAAAGAATTACTAGGGCGTGGGTACCACGTTGTGGGCATCGACAATTTTGATAATACCTATGAGACTCGCTTCAAAGAGGAGCATGTGCGTGAGCTCCTTACAAACAAGCATTTCCTGCTTGAGCGTATGGATATTCGTGATCGTGATGCCATGCTTTCACTTTTTGCGCGAGTAAAACCAGAATCCGTCGTTCATCTCGCAGCAAAAGCAGATACTCGTGCAGCGGTGCTTGACCCGTATCCCTATGTTGACAACAACATCAACGGGTCCTTGGTGGTATTTGAGGCCTCAAAGAGCGTGGATGTCGAGCACATCGTCAATGTTTCATCTTCCTCTGTATATGGCAACATGCCGACACCCTGGAGCGAGTCGACCATAACTGATATGCCGATTTCCCCATATGGAGCCACAAAGCGCGCCGTCGAATTGTTTGCACATGCGTACCACCACAATTTTGATATTCCGATTACCTCACTCCGTTACTTCAATGTATACGGTGAACACAATCGCCCTGGAATGGTTCCCTACAAATGGGCACAAGCACTCTTGCGGGGCGAGGAAATTGAACTGTCTGGAAAGGGAGATCGCAAGCGGGACTATACGTATGTTGGCGACACTGTGCGAGGTACGATACTCGCACTTGAACACCCAAATGGAATTCAGACGTTTAACATTGGCAACAACAACCCTGTATCACTGCGGGAATTACTCGAAACATTTGAGCGTGTTATCGGGGTGAAGGCAAAGGTGCGGGAACGTGAAAGTCACAGGGCGAGTGTTGAGGACACGTTTGCGGATATTTCTAAGGCAAATAGGGAACTCGGATGGAAGCCCGAAATCTCGCTCGATGAAGGAGTCCATCGCTTGGTAGAGTGGGTGAAGTTGAACAGAATTTAGATTTTTGGAAGCTAAGCTTCCAAAAACTTGCATATTATATAGAAATGTGTTAATATGATGCGCAAGCACGTTCATTGACTGTTTACGCATGCGCCAGAGCAGAAAGTGCCACCATGTCCATGTCCAAAGTCCGCCTTTGGAGCTTGGAGACTTTTTCTGCTCTGGCGCAACCAATTTCGGTAAGGCTCGAGCAATTCTGAAAGGAAATGTCCCATGAACAAGGGAAATGTCCAATTAGCGAGTGATCGTCAGTTCGATGAATTGCGCATCTGCATTGAGCGTTCATTCAACAGGCTACGTGGTCGCATTGAGGCGACGACTGCCCAAGGCTACATCGGCGAGAACAATAAAGCACTCGATCACTTCATGGAGCAGCTCATTCCGTCTGCCGGCTCGTACCACAACATTATCCATCCCACTCTCGAAGTCGTGAACGGTGTCACCCACATCATCGTCACCTCTGACGGGCGCGATGGAGAAGGCTTTATCTCGTCATGGGAGTGCAACT
>JAYSSO010000131.1:0-18060 GCA_043720495.1 Candidatus Lloydbacteria bacterium
GGTCACGTCACCATGAAGCCGTGCGATGCGCCAGATTGTTCCCGACGCCCTGGGCAACATCGCATTCAGTAGGTAGAAACTGAAGGTGGGTTGCAGTGAATCACTCATTTCTAACTCTCCTTTCTCAAAAGAATAAATTAAACAACATGTTTGGGATATGACTATAGCAAACCAAACAAAGAAAGCAAACAAAAATTGTGCTCCTAATGTCCAACCCCCAGGTGCGTAATCACTTCCCCCCAGTTTTTTGCGTGAAGAAACTCTGGATCATTTTGAAATAGTGAACGTGTGTCAAAGAGTATCCGTGTGGGAATATTTTCCATGATATCGAGCACATTTGGCTCATCATCTATAAAGTGTGTAACACCCAGCGAGCGTGCAATATGATTTTTTTCCTCCCTGCTTTCAGCAAAAAAAGTATTTTCTGGTGTGAAGTATTTCCCCCACAGACCTCGTTCCTCAATGAGGTGGAGCGCATGCATTGGGCTTTTCTGTAGGGAAATGAGATAGAAATTCACTCCTCGCTCCTTGAGATGTGCAAGGGCATCAAATGCCCCCGCCATAAGTGGTGCTTCAAGGGCCTCAGGACTGTGTTCGTAAATTTGTCCCTTTATTTCCTTGTAGGTCACAGGAGACATGTACCAACTCATCATTTCTGAATGGGTTTTTGGTGGGGTGAGCGTGATGCCGTACCGCTCAGCAAACAGAATTTTGTTTTGGGTATGGTCAATAATAACCCCATCAAGGTCACATCCGACCACAAGTTCTAGGCTAGCAGTTGCACTCATTCTATTTAATCATAGCAAAGTGGAGAATTTCCGTCAGCCTACTTATGCACCGTACAGTATTCTCATAATAAAAGGACTACGAAATCACATCGCGGACCATGTTCCAATCATGGACACGAGGAAAGATCTGTTCATCGTTAAACTGCCAAAAAGTATCCACAAGAAAGCGTTTCGCAATGTCCGGCATTGCCAAAAGTACTTTGCGCTCATCATCAAAGAAATGCGTGACCCCCTCGCGTACACCGACTACATTCTTTTCTTCAGGTGATTGCACAAAAAAAGCATTCTTCTCACTAAATATGTTTCCCCAGAGTCCGCGCGCATCAAGGAGTGCAATCGCATTTGCAGGGTTGCGTCTGCGTGAGATGAGCACAAACGGAGTACCATGCGCACGAAGTGATTCGAGAACCGGAAGTGCTCCCTCCATGAGTGGGGCGGAAAGTGCAAAAGCTGAATTGCCGTATAATTCCTCCTGGAATGCTAAATATTCGTTACGTGCAAATTTGTGGGCCAACCGCTCTGAGTGTGTTTCTTCAGGTCGGAGATGAACGGCATAGCTTTCTGCGAGCGCAAGTTTGTTTGGGGCATGGTCAATGATGACTCCATCCATGTCGAAGCCCACAACAATGGGTCTCCTTTGTACAGTCTTTTCGAGTTGCATGATTCCGCTATAGTAACACACAGTGCGGTACATTCTAAAACGAGGACGATTACATGAAATTCGACAAGCTGGACCCCGAGCGCGAGCGTTTTATCATTAGCGAAACGCACGCATACCTGCGCACCGATCTGCGTCATGGTCATGACTTTCTCAAGCCACCATTTATCGTCGAATTCTTCGGGAACCCGGACTCAGGAAAATCGAGCGCTATCAAAAGCGCATACACGAAATTCCGCCGTCATGGTTTTCACATCAAGAAACCACTTGAGGGTGCCGAAGAAATCAGCGACGATATTCCGCGGAGCTCACCCGAGTTCAACGTGGCCACCGGTGTCTATGTGGTCAACCACCTCATGCATCTGCATCATCTACACAAACATGACATCGTCATTTTTGATCGCGGAATTTTCGATGCATATGGGCAGATGCTGAGGTGGAACAAAAAAGGCAAGCTTTCCGATGAGCACATGCGTATGTACCAGGATTTCTTCACGTCGGAATTCTTTGCCCCGCGCATGACGCTCGGCATCGCGATGACCTGCAGTACCGACGCGGCGATGGAGCGTGACGCACGCTCTGCGCGCACGAAGCTCTTGGGCGAGTCCACCAATCCGGACGCAATCAACAGTATGCGCGATGCGACAATCGAGACGTATGAAAAATTGAAGGGGCGCTTTCCCCTCGTACTCATCGACACGTCGAACATGAGTTTGGGCGAGGTTGCAGATACCGTCCACGCACTTCTCCTGGAGAAATTTCTCGAGAAAGCCAGAGAATCGACGAAACGCTGATACCATCGGCAGAACGGCAAGGTTTGCACCTGCTGTTTTTTTCTATCAAAAAACAGCAGGTGCACTGCTGTGCACTATTTGCTCTTTCGCACCCCGTAATCCTGTTCGGAGATTTGCTCCCTGATTCTTTCTTCGGTGTACTCACTACCGCCACCGCACATCGCACTCCCACCATTTGCTGACGAAAACTTTCCCACATATGTGAGTGGGGAACACTCCACTGAAGAGGTGTGGCTAATAAGCGCTTCCACGAGAATAGCGTTCAGTGTCACACCGTAGTTATAGACTCCCTTCTCCGTCTGACTGCGCAGTCCCGCAATGAGCCGGCGAATACTATCCTTGGTTTGTTTGGCGCTTCCAAGATAAAATGCCTGTGAGATGGCGCGGCTTTGTATCTCGTTATTATCAAACATGACGAGCGAGAAAGTACTAGGGTGTGCTATTTTTACCATCCGAGGGAGACTGTTTCCCTCTCCGTAAGTCTCCCTCAAGCGTTGCGACGTCTTGCTCAATAAGCATGAGGTCCTGCTTTAGCTCTGTTTGCATTTTTTTATTCCTAGACATTTTTTCCTCTTTGCGAGCAAATTCTTGCTTGAATCGTTCTAGTTGAACGCCCCCTTCCTTTGCAAGTGTAAATTCTGCATTTGCGCTAAAATGCTCAAGCTCGTACTGTCGACGTAGCTCCTCTTTTCCCTTTCGAAATACCTGACCCTCTGCATTGAGTTCAGCATTTTCCTTCATCTTTACCTCAATACTACTGTTCAAGCGGGCTACATCGCGCTCTAGCCTGACCACCTCCTCGCTTGTTTTGTGTTGAGCAAGTTCTTTGACGTGAACTTCTCCTAGATGTGTACGGGCATCATTTTCATATTTATGTTCTGCCGCTTCAATAACGTGGAGCTCGTTCTCGGCGTGATGAATTTCCTGTTCAATACTTCGTTCCTCCGTCTCCAGGCGCGCAACCTCCCGAAGATTATCAGCCGAAGTATGAAAGCGGTCCACAGACGCATGCTTTTTATGCAACACCTCTGCATGTTTTTTTGCGAGATCCTGTTTTTTTCGTTGCACAACTATCTGCCTATTGTGCACATCAACGCCCTTTGTTTTTGCATTGGCAAGTTCAAATTCGCTTTTGTGCCTGAGCTCTTCTTTGGCCTTCGCTACTGAACGATTTTCCTCTTTGATTTCAGCTATTCTTTTCTCCTTCTCTCCTATTTCACGTCTTGTTTTAGCAATCTCTTGCAGAAGTCGAGAGGCTGCATCAGTGCGTTTTTTTAAATCAAGGTCTTGGTCGCGTATACCAAGTTGGGCGACCTTTGATTTTCCCTCTAGTTTCATAGCGGAAGTTTCGCGTTGCTGTAACTCTCCCTCTACGCGACGAATATCTTGAGCGATGTGATGCAACTCTTTTTCTGTGTGGTCATACTCGCGCACCAGTTCGCCTATCCGGTCTTCGCTTGCGCCGATTTCCAACTTCTTAATGCGCAATTCATTATGTAAATGCACCATTAAGTATCTGTGCTTCTCCTCCACATCGGTCGCTTTTACTGTGGATGCAATTGTTGGGATTATGCTTGTTGCGGATGTGCTACCCGGAGAATCTACAGTTTGAACTTCATAAACAGGCACCTGAGGCAAATCCACAATTGGCTGAGCTGGGGAAGTACCGCTCAATTCATTCAATTCACCCAAGGGGAGTTGTTGGTCATCTGGGAGTTTGTTACCATCTTGCGGTTGCATACGGTGTCATTTTATCATAGTGAAAGAAAAAACATAAACACCCCCTTATGGGAGGGTGGGGCTCGTCGATTCCAATAATATTTTCTTTACAGCAAACGCAAAGCATCGCTCTTTGGATTCCGGAGTGTTACCTCGGAGTACAGTCAAGATGTTTTCTGGGGTGGCATGCTGCTTTGATTTTTTCAACAGATTTACCAGAACAAATGTTTGGGATTGTTCGTCGATGGCCCACACCGCAAGCGAGCCATTACGCTCAGTTGGGAGTGCAGAATGTAGTGTACATCTCAGTTCTTCGCAATATAACTCGACGTCAGATGAGGAAGGGAGAGTCCACTCCTCGCTTTCATCTTCCATCCAAAGAGACTCTGCCAATTCAAACAGGGATGGTGGCTTTCTTCTGATATCCACGCGTTCGTTGTCGTTTAATTTTCCAATGAGTGCAATTGCAGAAAGTAACGTCTGTGATTGCGACGAAAGCAGGGCAAAGTGTACTGATTTTCTTGCCTGTTTGTAGGCCTTCTTTCTCCGCATCCGCTTAGGAAACGTAAACACGAAATAACCAATACGAAAGAACGCATACGGCAGGCTCGCAAAAAACACAAAGAGCGCTCGAGCCACCGATGACTCAACATTTTTCATGGTCGCACCTCAACTCCTCTCTTTGTAGCATAAAGTAACGAGAGACAGAGTCAACCTACTACAACTCGGTATTACATCCGAGCAACCTGGTGCTCCAACTGCGATAGTGAACGCTCTTCTTCGCTCAACTGCGCACGCATTTCAACTACGACCTTGGCGAGTGTCGACCTCTCCTCCTCGAGCTGCTTGATATGCGCCGTTGCGCGCTCAATAGAGAATTCCTCATCAACACTGCTTCGAAGTATATCCCGAGATAATATCGGTATGACTTCAGGCTGTTCAGGTATCGCAGGTGCCTCTACGGGGACCCCACCCGAAATTGCTTGTGCATCTTTGCGATAAGTTTTGTGTTGTTCAAATAGAATGCGTTCTTCCTCTACGCGTATCTTCTCTGCAAATGTTTTCACCTCAGTCTCCTGGTGGCGTACTTTTTGACGAATCTCCTGAACAGCAAGTGTTCTTTTCTGGACGTCTTTACGCATTGCATTGTGTCGATCGTCTTCTTTTTTTGCGAGATTATCATAAAAAGCGCGGTCCTCTATTCCCCGCACGCCTTCAGCCCCTTCACGACGCAACGTTTCCGCGTCCTTTTCGAGGTCTATCTCATCTTCGTCATCTTCTTCATCATCATCATCGTCATCATACATAATGGGTAGTATAACAAAAAAAGAACTCTTAGTGGTTTTTTTGTTAATATCCTCATGCTTCAACTCCAATTTCTCATTGCAGCATCATGTGAAGTTTTTGACTTTTTTCTCCTTGCCTCAATCCAATCACTGTAGCGGAGCCGTCGGTTTGACAGTTTGATAGATCGGGAGCAGTAAAAAAACAGCACACCCTCAGGTGCGCTGTGAATTATCGAACGTCGAGATTACTGTGCGGGAGTCGCGCCTCTCATCGACGTGTTGAGAAGCATACCCTTGCCCCAATTCTGAAAACACGAAATCTCTCGGGTGTCACTACTTCCACTGCTCCGCTTGTCGATAAGCAGCTCGGACCACGAACCATTTTCGGACATGGTGAACACAATGTCGTAGTTCGGACCCCGCGAACCGCGCCCAATCGGTACTTCTCCAAGCTTGTGCTCGAGAGCCTTCAGGCGCTCCGCAAGCGGTAGGCAAAGTTTTGTCAGCTTGTTGACCGACAGGGCATCTTCGAAAATATCAGCCATCCTCATTGGGATGAGCTTCATCTCGGTGCCTACACCCAGATTGCACTGCACGGGAAGACCATCATCAATCACAGAAGCGATCTCCCCAAACATGTGCCCCTTGGGATCGTACATGATGTACATTTGGGCACCCGAAATGTCCGGTCGTTCCGAGATTGCCTCGGCACCAACCTTAAAGCCGTCTCTCTTCGCCGCATTCCAAAGCCGAGAAGCCTTCTGGTTTGGATGCGTTGCCTCAAACATTGGCTCGTTCACCGCATAGCATGCTGGTCGCTGTTTCACCATGGGACCAATGGGCTCTCCAGCAGTTTGTGCGAGAGACGAGTTGGAACCGATTATCACAAGAGCAAGTGCGCAAAGTGATTTCATTTTGACTCCTTAACGTCCTTGGAAGGACAGTATTGCGCGTTATTCACACGCACGGTGGTTCGTGCCGTTGAGGGCACAAGAATGACGAGTAGATCAGCGGGCGATGCGAGAGGCTCTTCGTGTCGCGAGGCCAAAAAACCTTTGAACGTTCCGACAACAACACCCTTGATGTCGACGATGGGCGACCCAGAAACTCCCGGGAGCATGTTGACACGGCATTCGTCACCGTCACACGTGCGACTAAACACAAGCCCACGATCAGGGTCGTTGCGTACAAAACTCATTCGCACAAGTTCAAGTTTCTCGAAGGTGTCACTCGAAGATCGGTGACCCAACGAATAGTACTCCTCTCCCACTGTGAGCTTCGTGGAAAATCCCGAAGCGTACTCGTACCCGCAATCAGGACGGTGAAAGACCTGCTCATCATGTACAGCGGTGTAAGCACGGTAATAGCCCGTGATTCCGCGCATCGCGCTTCCATCTTGATGGCGTGGGGCGACGTGGTCGCCACAATGACCGGCAGTGGCAGACAGACCAAGTGAGCCGGTGGAGGATCTCTTTGCATTATATCCAATGCAACTTACCTCCTTGCCCTCGCTCACAAAAAGCGGAAAAGAAATCCTTTTCAAGTAGCCGAGCATTTCGCCTTTTTCTATCGCCTGTGCCGTCGATGGAAATACCATAATGGCTAGTAGCAAAGCAAAAACTTTTTTCATAAACTCTCCTGTCAAAGTACGAGAATCTAACAGAAAATTGAAGTCTTCCTCAGGTCTATCACCAAAAAGTCAGAACTCCAGAGCCGTATATATAATACGCTAAAAATCTAACTTTGTCAATGATTTTTCCGGTATTATGAAGCTTTTTGTGTGGAGCCTAGTCAGCAAGGACGTAAATAACCACAGTCTCGTTGTGAAATACCGCATTGCAACGCTCTATGTTCTTGACTATTCCATCCACTGGAGCCTGTTCTCCATATGTATAAAAACCAATAAGTGGAACGTCTTTGCCGAGTACACTCTGAATTGCTGCAATTTCTTCTCCGCCCTGTTGGCCTAAGAGTTTTTTTCTTGCAATGCAATTAAAAATGAAAATTGCCTTTGGCGTTCGACCACCAAGCTCTGTAAGCGCTTGTTTTGCTGCGTCTCTCGCCATTTCAATCGCAGACTCTCTTGTGCCCATCATGATGCGTACATCGACCCCTTCCGGAATTTCTGCAGCACAGGTAATTGAACCATTCTCATCAACCGCGAGTGGATCACGAATCAAGTACTCCTCACTGTTTTCTGACTTAATTCCCAAGGGATAGGAGACCGCAAAATGTGCCAAGGTCCCCACTCTAAGTTCATTTGCCTTTTCTGCGCCGAAATATTTTTCATATAGTTCCATTGCGGGACGACCGTCAATTTCATGAACGATGTTACTCACGGAACGGGTTACCTTTGCCGGACGACCAAGCACCTTCCATCCGTGTTTTACACCAATACCAAAAGTAAAATCCCCAGAAAGCCCTACGCCAACCACATCACCAGTTCGTACTTCCCCGCCATAGTACTGATACGTTTCCTTAAAGAGGTAATCATCACCCGCAGACCCCCCGACAACTGGGAAATGGTCGCCGAGTACAGAGAGCACACCTCGCACGATTTCTGCACCATTTCCTGCAAGTCCATCTGGGAGCATCACAAAGCCCTTTAAGTCCTCTTTTTTAGTGCGCGAAAGAACAGAGTTCGCAAGCATTGCACCGGCAGCTTTCTCAGCGTTTTTTATACCGAGACCAAGTCCAGGCGTAAAATGCATCGATCCTCCAGTTGCGAGAAGCATCACAACCACCGACGAGTCGGGGAGCGGGCCATTTTTAGTAATCTCCCCCGCGGTCGAACACCCGACCATCGGGAGATCTCCCGATACCGATGAAATACCCTTAAGAACTTCTTCCTGAATAAACGCTACTGATGAAAAAATAAAACCGAACTCTGGTATCTTGTCGCCAAGTCCTTGTTTTGCGTCGCTAAACGCTTCGACGCCTGCCTGAAAAGGATTTTGAACATGAGAGGAACCGACTGATGATTGCATTGCCATATCCACAAGTATACCCATGGCAGCTCGTGAGGTCCATCAAAAATTAAAAAAACTGGGGATAGTACTTCACATAAAGCGATTTGAGTGTAAATGGATAAAAAAGAATTGCCAATTTTACATTTTAGTATCACAGTAATTTTCTAACGCAACGACGCCACGTGCTCAAGTTGTTGTGAGGATTTTTTGGATGCAATTCGTACCAAAACTTTGTTATTCTGGATGCAATTTGGGTGCGACGAGTGCACGATGTCCGAATGGGCGTACTCAGCGCAAACAAACACGCAAGACTTCTTTTGTTTCTGGATACGGCGCGCGAAGACAAAAAAAGAAAACTCGCTTGCTGTACTTAGAGTGGTGCGTACGAGTTTTCATTTACAGTCGACAAAATAATCTACAAAAAATGACCAACCGCGCAAGAAAGCTTGTTTTGAGATGCAATGCGAGGCGTGAAATAAAAATAGTTGCCTGCTGTACATTTGAGTACTGCTGGCAACTATTTTTATGCACACAACGAAGCAGTGCACTCAAAACAAGCTTTCGACTACCAGGCGAAATGGGCGAAGGCTTTATTCGCTTCAGCCATCTTATGTACATTCTCCCGTTTCTTAATTGCCTCCCCTTCATTCTTTGAAGCGGCAATAATCTCGTCGGCAAGTTTCTTAGCCATCCCTGCCCCCTTTTTCGAGCGAGCAGCATCAATAATCCAGCGGAGTGCGAGGAACACTCGGCGCTCTGGGCGAACCTCACGGGGCACCTGGTAGTTTGCCCCACCCACGCGACGTGAACGAATTTCCATGATTGGACCGGCGTTCCTGAGCGCCTCTTTGTATGTCTCGATAGGATCTTCAACCTTAAGCTGTGTCTTGATAATTTCTAGTGCGTCATACACGACCGTCGTTGCGATGGTCTTTTTTCCACTCCACATGACGTAGTTGATAAGTGTGGATACTTCCACTGAATGATACTTCGCATCGGGCTTCCGCACATTGCGATTTTTTACTGGTCCGCGCATATAAATAGATTGTACATTTGCGTTATTCCCTCAAGTCAAAGGTACTGCAAATGTGTTTAATGATGTAAGGACTTGAACACTAGTTAAACTAGTGGAATGAATACTACTCAATTTCAGAAAAACCGCAAGTCAGAGTTCCTATTCAGTATCTTTGAAGTATTCCACCTTTCCATGATCATTACGAGATTTTTCCGAACTCCAATCTTTGCTAATTCTTTTAAGTATTCGCTCCACTGATTCGTCAGCGAGATTTTGTACGCCCACCGACTCTCCCATTTTCTTCAGCGCCACAGGACCCTGAGAGTTATGTCCATACACGCTGTTGTCCCTCAACACCCTCATAAACAAGCGGTCAGTCGCCCCAAGCGTCTTGTCGACTCCCCCGCCCAAACTCAACGGCTGATACGAAGAATCCGTATACAAAGCCCCCTTGCCATTTTTCCCCTCCACACCTAGTACCATCTTCATGACGACTGCACGAATCATTCCTGCATCTTTACCCCCCTCAGTCTTTTCCATAAAACCAAATGTCCCCTTTGTGCTGTATGGGTCAATAGTGATACTTTTAATTCGAGGATTTTTGCGCATAATTTCAGCAAATTGATCTTTGTACTTTTCCTGAAATTTCTCAACATTAACCATCAAATCTACTGGACTATAACGATCGGTCTCGGGGCTCTCACCTCGCTTGTACGCACGACCCTCAACGTTTTGTTCTGTCCTTACTCTTGGAATTCCTTCACCCGTATCGCTATATCCAAAATTTCGCGCAAAAGCGGAGCCGGGATTTGTTGCCGCAATAGCAATCGCCACCCCACCGATGAGGGACTTCGCATGCGTAAGCCATCGTGTGCCTGATGTTGTTTTGGAAACAGCGTTTTCGCCGAAATGCTCCGTGTCTGCCTCAGTACGAGGACTCGCAAACACTACTGTTTCCTCGAGCATGGACGCATCGCCCCCTTTTTCCGCAATATACTCCTTCAACATCGCAATAATCGCGGATAAATCGGTGGACTCTACAATTTTTCTCACCATATCATCTGTAACATCGAATCCATTTTCCTTAAAGCACGCAAGAATGTCTTCTGCGTATTTTTCCGCACCCTCAGGGGGTTTTTCCGAAAAATCTAGTCCTTCACGTGTTGTTGCTACGTGTTGATATAGTACTGCCTCATCAAACGACAATCTTTCATCATCCTTCGGTAATGATTCCATTGTCGGCTCTGCCTCAAGCGGTGCTCCTTCAAGTCGGTTCATGATTATTGATTTGTTAATTTACTTATCGGCTTCCTTGAAAATTTCCTCAAAATTCACGCCGGATCGTTGTTCGAGCGCTTTTACTATCGAAACTTTGGATAGTGCTTCTTCTTGTGACATATTGCGACCGCTATATATTGGGGTTGAAAAAGATTTCTTCTTATCGCCACCATCGAAGAGACTCTTCCCAAATTTACCCTCCTGCAATCGAAAAGGTTGATACCATTTTTTCTTAAAATACTCCAACCCGGTGCCAAAAGCGCAACGTCCAAGATATTCGATTGAATTTTCTACATCTTCCTCGAGAATCCCGTTTTCCTTCATCCACGTCGACGCATTTCCAGTCTCGTTTTTCTGGTGATAATACTCATCAAGCATGGACTGTGCGGCATCCCTAATGCGTCCAACCTTCTCAAGCTGTTCCGGCGAGAAATTATCTCTCCACTTCTCTAAGTCAGAATGTGGGCCAACCTCGCTTGCAACTTTATCTGCAGCTTCCAATAATCGTGCGTGCTCGCTGACAATATCCTCTCCCATTTGATTCATGAGCCGTAAAGCAATTTTCCCAACAGTGCTAGCTGATTTTGCCACAAGACTGCTCCTTCGCTCTTCATCGAACCGCTCGTCTGCGGCAATCTCTTTCGGCGACATGGTGGAGCTACGCCAGGCTCTTCGTCGTTCCAATTGCCTATCGACACCTTCAAGATTGTCAACATATCCCTGCGCTACAGCCCTCAATCTTTCAATGTCATCTATGCGATATTCAGAGAGAGCCTCTACTGCCGTAATTGAACTTCTATCCTTGGGCTCAGGAATAGTGGGGTCCTCCCACTCTCCGGTGGCGTCATTAAACTGATCATCACCATACTCCTCAATAAGATACTGATCTTCACCATCATAAAGCTCTTTTCGAAGCGCCAACAGTTCTTCTGCCGTTAGTGCACCAAACGGGGTGCGCAGCTCCTCGGGTGTAATCTCCAATGTTCTCTTGATTTGCTCAGCTATTGCACCAGCACGGGCAAACTCTTTCTGTCTCTCGAGTTCGTCTCTTGCGACGTTCAAATTATCCAAAAACTCGAACGGGTCATCTCCGGTTCCAGGATCAGAATCATGAAATCTTATCTCCAATCTTTTTACCTCAGCTTCTGCTTGCTCAAAATTTTCTCTTGAATACTCTTTAGCGTGACCTGCAGAATAGGAAGCCAATAGTGCCTTGCGTGTCAGTTCAATTTGTTCACCAATATCCACCAATTTCTTTTGATCCTCAGCATTCAGAACTGATTCTCCTCGAGACGCCGATTGATGCCGAATTTCGAAATATTTGGCGAGAAGAGTTTGTTCCATGGCATGAAGCGATCCCCTATCTTTATCACCCACAGCATACTCCATACTGCTTGAGTCCTCATGTGTAGCAACTATCGAATCGTCGTCAGCTTGAACTTGCTCTGGTAATCCTTCTAATCTGGACATGCAGGGTGAATTAACTTATATGCCACTAAGTCTACCCCCCCCCCGCATGCCTTCGTCAAACAAAAACCACCCGAGCAGGTGGTTTTTGATTTGTGCTGTTGTTAGCGTCTCGACTTTCCAGAATGCGCAAGCGATTCGAGAGAAATTACGCGACGCTCAAGACGAGCAAATTCTTGGCGGTCAACTTTCTGCTTGAGGTCGGTTTTGATTTCTTGCACGTCCTTTTTTACCTCAGTCATATCCTTCGCAAGCTTTCCAATCATTTGTGTATGGCTGCCCAGGATACGTCCATGCTCATCAAGCTTCACGTTCATGTTGTCAATTTTTGTATTTAATCCTCCAAATTGCTCACCAATAGCAGAAACCTTGTGCTGAAAATCTTCAGAGAGTGAGCCGAGATATCGTTTCACCTCGTCTGGGGAGTGAGTCTTCCCCGTAGTTTTTTTGGTAACCTTTTTCATAAATGGATTTTATCATATGCAATATGATTTGCATACGCACAAATAATTTTCACTTTTTTGATGCAATCCGAATTTTTCGTGATGGAAATGGTCGAAAAGGTTTATGAGCTATAAATTCTTCGATCCTTTTATCGATGAAAATTTCGCAAGTATCACTCGGGCAAGGTGATTTTTTCTTGATATGACCGCAAAATCACATCGGGTAGCGTTTGCTCCAAGTAGGCCGGGTCGGCATCAACATCCATTGTCCATTCAACCGCGGGATTTGAACGAAGAGAGAAGTGAAAAACTCTAGCGGGATTCCAATCTGTTGCACCAAGGAGGCGCACATCACGCTCCTCAACGGCGACGGCGAGGTCAAGACCATTCATATCAATGACTTCCTGGGCCCGCAACAGTGCCATGGTTTCGGGACTATTTGATTGCTCTTGATTATTCATCTACCAATTATACTCCCCCATCCCAGAGTGAGCAATCAAAAAAACACCCGAGCGGATGGTTTTTGTCTAAATTACAAAATGAAATTATTTCTTTGCTTCTGGGCGCTTTGCTCCGTATAAACTACGTCCCTGCCTCCGCTTGTCTACACCACCAGCGTCGAGGCGACCGCGCACAATGTGATAGCGGAGTCCGAGATCCTTGACGCGTCCACCGCGCACGATGACTACTGAGTGCTCCTGAAGCTTGTGGCCTTCTCCTGGAATATAGGCAGTGATTTCCATACCGTTCGTAAGGCGCACACGTGCAATCTTTCGAATAGCGGAGTTTGGCTTACGAGGAGTCATGGTGGTGACCTTTGAACACACACCGCGCTTGAATGGTGAATTATAGAAAATAGGGCGATTTTGAATCGAGTTGAACCCACGGCCCATCGCGACCGCCTTTGATTTGCGGGTTACTATCTTTCTACTGCGTTTTACGAGTTGGTTGATTGTTGGCATAAATATTTGAGTAGTGACAATCTACTATAAGCCCCAAAATAATGCAAATATTAGGTACTCCTGCTATCCCACGAGCAGTGAATAGATGAGTCGCACCACAGGGGTAAAATAACTTGATAGAAAAAAAACGACAATAAGAATCAGCAAAAGCGAGTACCGTTCAAGGTAATCCCCTACATAGCGATACCGGAGAGGAAGTGCGTTCAGTAGCACTTTAGACCCGTCAAGTGGCGGAATTGGTATGAGATTGAATATCGCTAATCCTATATTAATACCAATTATTTGGCTCAAAATTGCGTAAGTTGGGTCTGAGACAAATTCAGCCCCAAGGCGCAGAAAGAGTGCGAAAATAACTGCAATGCCGAGGTTGGTAAATGGGCCCGCTAATGCAACTTTGGAGTCCCCCCACTTTTGATCCCGCAAATTATAGGCATTGTAGGGTACCGGCTTTGCCCATCCAAACACAAATCCACCAGGAAGCATTGAGGTCACCAGTGGCACAAAAATAGAACCCATCGGGTCAATGTGTTTGATGGGATTCATTGTGAGTCTTCCTGCAAGGCGTGCAGTTGGGTCGCCCAAGTACTGTGCCATGTACCCATGAGACACTTCGTGCGCAACCACAGAAAAAACGACCACCAAAATGGTAAAAACTATTTGGATGATATCGGCGTCTTGCATGGTGAGAATACTCATGATAGCATGCGAAGCACTAAACCTAAAGACACGAGTCTTCTCAAAATACTATGGCAACAACAAACGTCTGCAAACTCTGTGCAAAAGGCTCCAAGATGGCTGGGGGCTATTCAAACCGTATTCGTGCGACCAAGTTTAACCCAAGTGGTGACACCCGCAAGTACCCCAACCTCCAGTGGGTTACACTCCCCAAGACCAAGGCAGGGCTCCCTGGTGGACGCATCAAGATTTGCACCCGTTGTATGAAAGCAAGCAAGCATCTCGAACTCAAAGCAAAGTAAGAAAAAATCGCTTCGGCGATTTTTTTGTCTGAATTTGATTATGTTAACCCGAGCGGTCGTCGGTGTTAACATAATTGTTTTATTGCGTAAAAAAAACGCCCCCCGAGGGAGGCGTTGTGCACATGAAGTGCAGATCAAACGGCTCAGGTGACCGTGAGCTTGCTGAACGCCAGCTCCATCGCCGACGGTGGTGCATTCACGAGGAGTGCGGGGGTCGGCAAAGCCTTCTTCACCGAAGATGCCACCCTGGCTGGAATAACCTTCGGCACAAGGCCGAAATAGTTCGACTGCCGATCATCAAGAGTCCGACCTATCATGTTGAACGACCACATGTCACCATTGTCGTAGGCCATGACACACGACCACTTCGCGGTCACGACCTCGAAGGCAAACAGGGCGTACTCACCCCGTTCCGCAAAACTCTTCCGAGAGCTCTTCTCGTCGGTGTCGAGCCAGACATTCAGGTAATACCAACCGGACTCCTTCGCTTTTGTGTCGGCGATGAGGAAGATGTTGTTCGGCAGAAACCCGGCCTCGAGCAGTTTGTGCAGCTGGAACTTTGCTGCTCGCTCGTCGACGTTCTGCTTACCGCCAAACATAACTTCGCCCGTCTTCTTGGGCCTGTCAGCTGCAGGAGTTATCACGTCTTGTGGGGCCTGCATTTTGATGACAAACTCGCCGGCATCATCCTTGGGAATCTGGTCCCCATGGATCCGGGCCGACAGCTTGACCTTGGCATTGGACGGGATCGCGAAATAACGAAACTGGGCCATGATGGCACCTCCATAAAAAAGAAGAACAAAAAAACGCATAATTACTGTATCACACTTTGTCAATTCACGCAACCCCACCACAACTCTCATTAAAAATCATCCAAAGGCGGCCTTTGGACATGAAAATACGTTGCAAAATATAGAGAATCACCGCATAGCCACATAGGGTACCCCTATGTGGCTGAGGTATCTGAGTGAATGTGTTTTTGACCTAGATTCGGGTGACCACTTTGCCGTCGGAGGCGAAGGTAATGGTTCCCTCCTCAAATGTTTTAAGTGCCGGAATCTGAAGCTGGTCTAATAATTCGATGACTTCTTTGTGCGGATGCCCATACTTATTGTCTCTTCCTGCTGAAATAACCGCGACGTCAGGGTCAACCGTCCGCAGCCACTCTTCCCCCGATGAAGTACGTGAACCATGATGTCCAAGCTTGAGTACATTTGCATTGAGTTGTGTGCCGTACATGTCTGCTAGATACCCTTCAAGATTTTTGGGCAAGTCTCCTGAAAAAAGAAAAGTTGTCTCACCATAGTGAAGGAGCATGACAATTGAGGCGCTGTTTGTTTCCATCTGCGATGCATCATATACGGGATAAAGAATGTCAGCGGTTACTCCACCCCCCAAATCAATTTGCATTCCTTGCCTGGCAATGATGTGCCCTGCCCTCTCCGCCTTAATTGCAGTTTCAGTCGCTTCATACACTCCATTGTCTGAAGTTGCGCCAGAAACAACAGCGACGCTCACGTTGTAGCGTTTAAATATTTCTGGAAATCCTCCAATGTGATCCATGTCCGGATGCGACAACACCGCCACATCGATAGTACGGTCAAAGAAAGACATCTCACGCGCGAGTGCGCGAAGTGACGCACCAGACGGCGGACCTGCGTCATAGAGTAGCTGATTTCCATTTGGGGCTTCTATGAGTACTGCGTCTCCCTGACCAACACTGAGAAACGACACTCGAAGCATGTCGTTCGTCGGAAAATAAAGTGTCACTCCAAGCGCGAGATTAGTGAGCATAAGCGTGACAATGACGACAATGCGCATGTGGTGCCGGAGCCAAACCATCACTTCCTTAAACGAGGAATCCATAAAAAAAGACTAGCACATGAGTTTCTCAAGTGAAAGAAAAAACCTACAATCAGCCGACCCCTTGGATGGCGTTTTTTTATTTAGACAAAGTACTAATTTAGTGTACACTCTACACATGGGAAATCTTAAATTTGCCATTGTTGCTACTGACATTCTCCTTATGCGAAGGAATGGCGCTATTGTGGAGGTGGCGCTCAAGTCAGTACACCGCCCACCGCACTACGTGAACATCGATGCATTCATTGGTGGCATTGTGCACCCAACCGAGACAGGAGAGCACGCAGCGCGAAGGATCATTTCGGAAAAAACCAATCTCAACCCCGCACACGTTTCTCTTACTCCACTCAAGTTCTATGATCGCATCGACCGCGACAAACGTGGACGTGTTATTTCTATTGCGTATATCGGAATTATAGACAAAGGCCTGGCGACAGAGGAGGGTGTGCGGTGGGTTCCACTCTCAAAATTACCCCGCCTTGCCTATGATCACAATGAAATGCACGGCGACATGCTCGTGTTCATGAAAAACCACCTGTTTATCACGAGCATCGCATTGCATTTCCTTCCAAAGGAATTCACTATCGCGGAACTCAAAATACTTTACGAATACCTCCTCGGCCGTGAGATCGACAAGCGCAACTTCTATAAATTTGTTGAGGAATTGCCGATTCAGGCCACAAACAGGTTAACTGGTACCGGACGTGGTCGTCCCGCAAAGCTCTACAAAAAACTTGTAACAAGAGGCTTTTTTATTACACGATAGGGCTTTACTGCTCTCCCCCGTACGCGCCTCTTGCATTTATTTAGTGTACATGATACACTAAATAAAGAACTCGAAAATTACATGCTTTTTTACGTGGAGCGAACAGTTGACAAAAGACGTCAGCGGTGTTAGTTACACTACAGTAAGCTTGTATCGACCCATGTCCTTTGAAATGTAAAACGAAAGGAAACCCTATGTTCACGATTAATCTCACCCCGACCTTTATGCCATATGGTGAAGGCCAGGCACATAATGTGTCGCGCCCTTTCCCGAGTGGAGTAGAGGTCAACTTCAGACTAGGCATCGCAAAAGTACCGGAAGAAGTACGTCTGACGACACGTATCCAAAACTCGAATGATCTCATCCGACTATTCATGGCAACCGACGCTATCAAACGCATCGGTGCAAAGAAAATCGTCGTCTTCATCTCGTGCTTTCCGTATGCGCGACAAGACCGCGTCTGCAACCCTGGCGAAGCATTTTCTCTTCGAGTCATCGCCGACATCGTCAACGCACAAAACTACGAACGTGTCATCATGTTTGATCCGCATTCCGATGTCACGGCAGCGGTGATCAACAATGCGGACGTAGTGACCAGCATCGCATTTGCTCAAAAGGTACTCGAGGGACGTACAAACTACGTACCCCTCTCCCCCGACGCTGGAGCTGAGAAAAAGGTGCGTGCCATCCTGAAGGTGATCAACTACATTGATCGCCCTGCGCTCTGTAGTAAATACCGCGTGGCAGGAGGAACCATTGAGGACGTCGAAATTTCCATTAAAGATTTTGGTGGCAAAGACGTGTTTATCTTCGACGACATCTGCGACGGCGGTGCGACCTATCTCAAGCTCGCGGAGGAAATTCGGAAGCGAAGTGCAGGCAAAATTTTTCTTGTCATTTCGCACGGAATATTCTCTGCCGGACTGGAGAAACTTCGACTCGGTGGTATTGATCACATCTTCACCACCGACAGCTTTCAAGACTACGACCCACTGAACTGTGACTTTGTTACAGAGGTGAAATTGTGCACGATTCTATAATCCATCACTTCATGGACAGCGAAGTCCAGCTAGTG
>JAYSSO010000132.1:0-6069 GCA_043720495.1 Candidatus Lloydbacteria bacterium
CACAAATGGTACCATCCCAACGGTTGGTGCAGGTGCTACCTGCATTGCCGCCGGAGTAGAGCGATGCTACTCAATTCGACCATAGTTTTTAGGACTTGAAACAAAACACCGACCCTGGGGTCGGTGTTTTGTTTTCGTATTTCCTCGGGTACATATGCTATACTTTGTGAATGGTTGAATATTTGCCGATTATATTTGTCCTTTCTTTCATACTTGGCGTCACGGTGGGAAGTTTTCTTAATGTGCTTATTTTTCGACTCCGTAGCGGGGCGACACTCCGCGGTCGTTCCAAGTGTCTTGCGTGCGCAAAACCACTCCGCGCGAAACACCTTGTTCCGCTTCTTTCTTACCTTGTCCAGTGGGGGAGATGTGCGTTTTGTGGTGTAAAAATATCTCTCCAGTATCCGATCGTTGAGGGGCTTCTCGGAGCGCTTTACGTTGCCGTCCTTGTCGTCCACGATTTTCATCCGCTCACCACGACGCTTTCCGATGCGCTTTTTATCTTTATTGATGCAACTGCGTGGACCATCCTTCTTGCGATAATGGTATATGATATCAAGCACAAGATCATTCCTGATAGTTTTTCGATCCTCTTCGCTCTCGTTGCTCTCGTGGGGCTGGTACTTACGTGGCAGATGGGCATATCTGCTACATATTTTCTCCCACTCCTTGATTCGGGAATGCTTCCTTCGTGGATAGACATTGCGGCAGGCCCCCTCCTCTTTCTTCCGTTTGCCGCACTTTGGTTTTTTTCCGGAGGGAGAGCAATGGGACTCGGAGATGCCAAGCTGGCATGGGGACTTGGCTGGTTTCTCGGGTTTTCGCACGGAGTGACGGCAATCATACTCGCTTTTTGGATTGCATTTATCCCGAGCCTACTGCTCCTCCTGTGGCCAACCAAAAAATTCACCATGAAGAGCGAGATTCCCTTCGCACCATTTCTTGTACTGGGTGCACTTGCTACCTATATACTCCAAATTAATATTTTGACGTGGACATTTTAGTCTTATGGAAAGAAATTTTTCCCACAACCGAGGCACCCAACACACAAGAGGTTTTTCCGTTCTCGAGCTTATGGTAGCCATAGGGATATTTGTTCTACTCACCACCATTACGATTTCAGGGTATACAGGTCTGAATAATCGAGTGAATGTGGACACCCTGGCTCATAATATTGGTCAGTGGGTGCGCGATGCACAAATTTCTGCGATGAGCGTTCGTCGCTCTCAAGTTACGGGTGTTTTTCCTGCGGGGTACGGGCTCCACTTTGAGACGGGAGCAAATAATAATCAATTTATCTATTTTCGCGACATGGATCCCGATGGTCCAGGACCAGGACTTCCCGATAAAATATACACTATGGGGATAGATGGTGCACCTGAGCAAACAATTACATTGCTCCAGGGTTATACAATTTCTTCCATTGTGCCCAGCTCCGGCTCCACAAGTTGGGTGGATATTGTTTTTACGAGACCGGAGCCGGATGCAGTAATTACTGGGGCGTCAGGAATTTATTCACCAGTGCGAATAGTCGTGTCATCACCCAAGGGGCTACAGCGGGCTGTAGTGGTCTATGCGACCGGTCAGGTGTCCATTCAAGCACCCTAACTATGAAATCAATAAATTTACAGAAGTCATTGTTCAATATAAATAAGCCACGTGGTTTCACGATCATTGAAATGGTGGTTGCATCGGGAATGTTTCTCACTGCGGTAATACTCATCATCGGCGCACTTGTATCACTTGAGACAGCAAGTCGAAAGGTTCGTGCGACGCAAATTGCAATGGACAATATTGGCGCTGCAGTTGATTCGATGTCTCGCACTATGCGTATGGGAAGCATCTTTAATTGTGGATGTGGTGGAGCGTCAATGGACACACCCGTGGCGTGCGAGATGACCCCCCCTCCAGGTGATATTGATTATGGAACATGTATTGCTTTTGAGCATCAAAATGGAAATGTTGCGAATCCTGGTGATCAGTATCGGTATTTCTTGCAAGGCGGGCAAATTATGCGCTCAAAGCTCGGCGGAACTCCAGAGGCATTGACCGCTCCTGAGTTGGCTATTACTGATCTTAAGTTTTGGGTAGGTGGTGTCACGGTTTCATCACAGCAACCCTATGTCACCATGGTGATTCGTGGGATTGCGGTGACGGGACCCCGCACGTCAACACGATTTAATATTCAAACAACCATTTCTCAGCGTGCTCCAAATTTTGATCTTACCCCATAGCAAACAACATGAACAACACAACACACAACACGGAACATTTAAGCGGAGTACTGCACAGGAGTGGTTTCACACTGATAGAGACCATTGTTTCGATAACAATTTTTGCCATTGCGATTATTGGCCCCATGACGCTTTCGTCAAATAGCATTAAGGCGACCAAGGATTCACGCCTCCACTTAGAGGCCATTCACCTTGCAGAAGAGGGTGTAGAAATTATTCACAACCTAAGAGACAACGCTTCAGCTCAAGATGTATCTCCGAATCGCGTGGGGTGGACGAGTTGGGTGGACGGCATCAGCACCACCTGTAATACCGGATGTGTCGTCGATGCAACAAGTCACAATGGATCTGGTCTTTGGGGGAGCCAGGTAGTTACTCCCGCTGGAGGAAATAATGAAATTGTTAAGTATGATGAAAACACGGGACTGTACAGTCAGGGTCCTGGTGCCGGTGGTGTGCCCGATTCCCTTTTTCGACGCCGAATTACGACGACAACAGTAAACGCACGCCAGACGAGAATCACTTCGGTGGTATCGTACCCAAGTACTTACGGAGGACTCATGCGTTACGCCACTGCAACTGACGATATTTATAATTGGTACCCGTGCATTCTTACCAGCGGTTGTCCATAGATCATTAGGATACGCAGATAAAACATTCATGCAAAAAACAGATAATAAAAAAGAACGTGGCTTTATCCTTATACTCACCATGATTATTGTGAGCATCACACTTGCGATAAGTTTTAGTACTTATTCCGTGAGCATCAAGGGGGTTGTACTTGGCTCGTATATGCGCGATTCAGAGCTCGCCTTTTTTGCAGCTGACCGTGCACTTGAATGTACGCTTTTTTGGGATCGCACGCCACTAGTCTCAGGTGGCATGCCATATACACCGTTTCCGACATCCACCGCGTGGACAAATGACTCATTTACTGGACCGAATACTATGGCAAAAGTGACCTGCAATACTGGCGTTGGCGCTGGTTTTGGTGATCGGCGGCTAGACGCTGCGGTCTTGGGGTGCGGACCGGCTTGGTCAACGGTTACTCCGCCACGCACCCCAACAACTGGAACTACAATTTTTAACCTGAATTTCTCTGACGGCACCTGTGCGGATGTTACTGTAACTCAGGTTGGTATTAATACTAATATTGTGGTGAATGGATATAATACGACCAATGCTGGAAGTATCCGGCGAACGCAACGGACTATTTTTGCAAGCTATAATTTGTAGTATTTAGGCACACTTTTTCCTTGCTTTTTGCTATACTCTAGCCATGAAAGCGGGTAATAAAAAAATGAAAACGGACAGTGTGTTGCGCATAAGCAAATTGCGAGAATTAATTCATTATCATGCGCATCGGTACCACACACTTGATCTACCTGAAATCTCGGACCAGGCGTATGATGCGCTTTTTACCGAACTTACAGAGCTCGAGCGTGCGCATCCAGAGCAGAATACTTCAGATTCACCCACAGAGCGAATTGGCGGTGCGCCAATTGAAAAATTCCTAAAAATTACACATGAAGTTCCACAGTGGTCGTTTGATAATGTGTTTACTGGAGAGGAATTTACGCTCTTTGACGAGCGCGTACGTAAGCACACGGGAAAACCCGTGTCGTATGTTGCTGAACTAAAGATTGATGGATTTAAAATTGTACTCACCTACAAAAAAGGAAAACTGGTAAGTGCCGGAACGCGTGGGGATGGTATTGTCGGGGAAAATGTGACAGAAAATATTAAGACTATTCGCTCTGTACCCCTCGTACTTGCGAAACCCATTGATTGTATTGTTGAGGGAGAGATATGGCTCCCCAGGTCGGAGTTTCTGCGCATAAACCAAGAGAGAAAAAAGGCAGGGGAACCGGAATTTGCGAATCCCCGTAATTCTGCGGCCGGCACCGTGCGCCAGCTCGATCCACGTATTGTCGCGAAGCGCAAATTGGACTGTTTTGTCTATGACATCGCACGTTTGGGAGGAGAAAGTATCCGCACACAAGAAGCCGAACTTGAATATTTACGCATGCTCGGGTTTCGCGTTAATCCTAATGCAAAACTCTGCGCTACAACCGATGCTGTACTGACTTACTGGCGAGCGTGGGCAAAAAAATCGCAGAAGCAAGAATATTTGGTGGATGGTGTGGTCATCAAGGTAAATGATGTGCGTACTCAACAGTCACTCGGCTATACCGCCAAGTCCCCGCGTTTTGGCGTGGCGTTTAAGTTTCCCGCCGAGGAGGCGACCACCGTAGTTGAGGATATTCAACTGCAGGTGGGGCGTACGGGAGTAGTAACACCCGTTGCTCATCTACGTCCAGTCCTGATTGCCGGTTCCACGGTTTCTAGGGCGACACTCCACAATGAAGATCAAATAGAACGACTCGATATTCGCATAGGAGACACGGTGATTCTCCACAAGGCGGGCGATGTCATCCCTGGGGTTGTGAAAGTACTTAAAGAACTCCGTACAGGAAAAGAAAAAATCTATCATTTTCCTGACTACGTAGATGCCTGTGACGGCCCAATTGAGCGCATCCCCGGTGAATCTGCATATCGTTGCGTCAATCGTGATTCGTTTACCCAACTGAAACGTCGACTCGAATATTTCACTTCACGAAGTGCTTTTGACATTGAAGGCTTGGGGCCCAAGATTGTGGAACTACTAATGAAAGAGGGTCTTGTGGCAACCCCAGATGATTTTTTTACACTCACTGCAGGAGATTTGATCGGCCTCCCCGGGTTCGCCGAAAAAGCAGCGCAAAATCTTATTGTTGCAATTAATGAGCGGAGAACAATTTCACTGTCGCGTTTTTTGACCGCGCTTTCCATTCAGCATGTGGGTGAAGAAACCTCCCACGACCTTGCTCGAGCATTTGGTTCCTTTGAAAATCTGAGGCATGCCACAATCCCAGACCTTCTGCGCGTGCCTGGAGTCGGCACTATTGTTGCAACGTCGCTATATTCATGGCTCACAAATAAAGAGCAACAAGTAATGCTGAGGAAACTGTTGAAACAGGTTAGCATTTTAGACGAAGTGGTTCCAAAAGAAAAAAATTCACCATTGTATGGAAAGACAATTGTACTCACGGGAGGACTTGCTGGTATGACCCGCGACGAGGCAAAATTGCGTATTAGGGAGGCGGGCGGGAATATCTCAAGTGCGATATCTCAAGCGACGGACTATGTCGTAGCAGGGGAGGATGCCGGCACTAAACTCGCAAAGGCTAAGTCACTTGGTATAAAAGTAATAAACGAAAAAGAATTTTTGAAAATGGTGCAATAACGAGAATGTTACAGTGTGAAAAATCGTTTCAGAATGACTTTTGCTACTATAAGCATATGTTATTTCAGTATGTGCATGAAATGAAAAAACCGAGGGCGTAGTGCCCTCGGTCGGATGCCGCATGAATTCGCTCAGAAGGTGCTGCACGCGGATAGGAAGATGGTGGCCTCTCGCATATCCCGCGCGTGTGCGCGATCGCCATCCTGCGTGTTTGGATGTGTGATATCGAACAACCTGAAGAGCGTGTCGAAGACGCCCCCTTCCTGGCTGCTGTGGATAAGTGCGTCCGGCGGGATCATCGAACTAAGCTTTTCAATGCGCCGTGCGACCTCCACATTTAGGTGAATGTTGGTATCCGAGAGACGTCGCGCCTCGTAGATGAGCATTTCGCTCATGTTGAAAAATTGCGAACTCATTTGCGCCACTCCTTCAGTGTTGATAAGTTTAGGTCCCCTTCTCCCCACCTTTAAATACGAAGGTATTGGTATTCTGTATCTATGGCGAAAAAAATGGGAAACAAAAAGAAGCACCTCAGTTATGAGGAGCGCT
>JAYSSO010000133.1:0-6016 GCA_043720495.1 Candidatus Lloydbacteria bacterium
ATACTGATCTCACTTCTCTCTGCTTTGCTTAACTTCTGTAATGAACTCATAACACAATTCTACTCCTACCGAGTGTCCTAATAGATTACGGAATTTTCGGCCGTGGGGGCGAGCTGAGTTCCTTTAAGGAGTTTAAGTAGTGAAAAAAAACCACCACCACTCGTAAATACATCAACTGATCCATGGCCGGCGCCGGCGCGGCTAGCATGGGAGTCGCTTGCGATTCCTGAACTAGCCTAGCAGCAAAAACATCCCCCAAGTCCTCACGGACTTGGGGGAACTCTATTTTCCCCTAACCGCAAGAATCGGTCGCAAGTGTAGTGTTTGCTTTTTTGATATACTTTTGCTAGTATGTTTGCACAACTGAATATTATTACTACCGTTTGGGATTAACCCGATTTCGAGCTCGCATAGTTGAATCGACCCCCAGAGGAACCAGTTTATTCTGCCCTCGCGCAGATTTTTAATTTTATGGTTACCCTTACAGCAGAAGACGGAGAGGTGGTAGTGATTGGTGGTGAGCAGGTGCTCTCTCCTGATCATGTCATGAGTAAATACATGACCGAGATTGCAGAGCGTCCTGACGCTGGCGAAATCGTGGACGGACCGGTCATCAAGGTAGACAAGAAAGCAGTGTTCATCAACATGGCGCCTTTTGGTATCGGCATCATTTTTGGACGTGAGTACATGAATGCGCGCGACTTGATCAAGCACATGAATGTCGGAGACGTCATCACCGCGAAAGTCGTCGACAACGAAAATGAAAATGGATACATCGAACTTTCACTCAAGGAGGCTCGCCAGTCACTCATCTGGAGCGAGGCGGAGGACTACGTGAAGAAGAAGACCGTACTCGACCTTCCTGTCAAAGATGCAAACAAGGGGGGACTCATTCTCGACTGGCAGGGTATCTCTGGATTCCTTCCTGCTTCTCAACTTTCCGGCGAACACTACCCTCGCGTTATCGACGGCGACAAGGACAAGATTCTTGACGAGTTGAAGCGCCTCGTGGGAACAAAGCTTTCGGTGGTCATGATTACCGCAGTGCCAAAGGACGGCAAGCTGATATTCTCGGAGAAAGAGCACAACCAAAAAGAGAAGGAAGAAATCGTACAGAAGTATCGCATGGGTTCTATCGTGGAGGGCGAAATCACTGGAATCGTGGACTTCGGAGCATTTATGAAAATCGAGGAAGGACTCGAAGGACTCATTCATATTTCCGAAATGGACTGGGGTCTTGTGGACGATCCACGCAAGCTCTTTAAGGTTGGCGAGCACGTGAAAGCCCAGATAATTGAAATCAAGGACAATAAAGTGTCGCTTTCAGTGAAGGTGCTTAGGGAAAACCCATGGAAGGGCGCAGAAAAGAAGTACAAGAAGGGTGACGTCGTGAAGGGTGTGGTCATCAAATTCAACAAATACGGAGCTCTTGCATCAATCGAGGAAGGTGTTGCGGGACTCGTACATGTTTCAGAGTTTGGGGGAGAAGAGAAACTTCGCACAACACTTGAAATGGGTAAAGTCTATCCATTCTCGATTACCCTCTTTGAGCCAAAGGACCAGCGCATGACGCTCTCGTTTACAGCCGAAAAGAAGGCG
This sequence comes from Candidatus Lloydbacteria bacterium, assembly GCA_043720495.1. GTDB lineage: Bacteria > Patescibacteriota > Minisyncoccia > Phycocordibacterales > UBA6899 > MHLP01. Next base: position 1,600 of record JAYSSO010000133.1, read on the forward strand.
TAGCGGGGCAAACTAGATTTATAGGATAGAAAAAGGAAACCTCGCAAGGGGTTTCCTTTTTTAGCGTATCGATTACTATATACTTAGTTGTTCATGGAGCTTTAAATGAAGCTAAGAGAATTGCCCGGAAAACCACTTTCGAAAAAAGACCAGGAAAAATTCTATCGCGGACTTGAACGAGCACGCTTGGAGCGCGACAGGGAAAACTACCCTCCTTCAGGAAAGTCTTACGCCAAGCTCCTCGACTGTCCAAGGGAGGAGTGTGCGGGACATATCGTAAAAGAGACTGAGGTGAGTTATCCGAATCCGGAAGGACGCATGGGTGGCCCGAGGCTTTCCCCGCACTATGCACACCGAGCGTATTGCAACGGTTGCGCGCAATCATACGCGGTCGACATCCTCGAGAGACTTCTTGCCAAACCCGCACCGCAATCATGAGATTGCGGTTTTTGTTTTCCCGATAAAACAATTATTTACCTTAACCACAGCGGTCGATGTACTTAAGGTAATTGTAAAATGACATGCAATCGCTATTCAAAGCAAATTACGTTAAGTGTTGCTATCGCCTGTGTTAACGTAATTTTGTTGACGGTGATTGGGGCACGAACTTCAAGCTACGGGTCGAGGGGCTTGATGTTTTTTATGGTGTCCTTAAATGCTTGGTGACCTTCGGTAATTAAAAAAGCGATGCGCTCCGCAATGCCAATGCTTCGGCTCTTTATGCTTGAGAGTTCTTCCGGGGAAAATTTTTCAAGCACAAAGTCCCCTGCTTTTTGGCGTGGAGCATCTGGTGTAATTTCGGGTGCAATACCGATGCGAAAACGGTAGAAATCGCGTGTTTTAATCGTCGCGATAATGGACTCAACACCTTTCTGGCCTCCGGCGCCACGGTCACGTGCACTCCTCCATGAACCGGTTGGCAAATCAGCATCGTCGTGGACAACTATTAGTTGCACCGCCTGATCTTTGCTTTTTACAAGCGTGACGAGACTTTTTCCTGAGTCATTCATAAATGTCTCGGGTTCAAGCAAGAGCACTTCCGCACCCCCTATTTCGCCAGATGATGCGAGTGCATAATATGTTTTTTTATATTCCCACATGGGAAAATCAAATTTTTTGCGAATTTGTTCAAGCACAATACGCCCCGCATTGTGTCGCGTCTTTGCATACTCCCCACCTGGATTTCCTAGGCCAACAATAATCCATCGCATTCGGATATTGTAACTGATAATCAGAAATTGTGTGAGCGTCTATAAGACAAGTGCTACTGAAAAAATAAAATACAAATGACATGTCGCGACACTCTTTGTCACGACATTGTCTATTGTGTCAAGGTCTGTTTTCACGTATAATCGCACCAAATGAGTCTCGACACAAAGGATTTTAACCAGACAACGGACCTCCGGAAAGGGTCTGGGGTGGGAGGTAGCACCAAGCCTGCAGGAATGCAAAAAATGAATGCGGACAGGCAGAGTGGAGCGGGCAAAGAACCAACGATGCTTCAAGTATTGTGGGAGACGATTCGTTACGCCCTCATTGCGGCACTTATCATCATCCCTATTCGTACCTTTGTCGCACAACCATTTGTTGTGTCTGGCAATAGCATGTTTCCCACATTTGCAAATGGTCAATATCTCATTGTTGATGAAACTGCCAAATACATTGGAGACTACAGGCGGGGTGATGTCGTAATTTTACGGTACCCCAACGACCCTTCGAAGTATTTTATTAAACGCGTCATCGGCCTTCCCGGAGAAACGGTATCGATTTCGAATGGTGCTGTTTCTATCACCAGTTCCACACAGAAAACACCACTCGTGCTCAGTGAACCATATGTAAAAAACGCAAAATTTGATACTTCCGTACGCGCACTCGCAAGTGACGAATATTTTGTGATGGGTGACAACCGTGCACAAAGTTCAGACTCCCGCGTGTGGGGACCGGTGCCGAAAAAACTTATGGATGGTAAAGCCCTCCTCCGCCTCTTTCCACTTGCCGATATTTCCATGAGGCCAGGTGGGGTGGAAAGCTTTGGAATTAATTACTAACCGTGTAGGGATTATTAACGCAATTCGCGATTTGAATATGGCAAAAAAAGAAGAAGTGAAAAAGGAGATACCCACCGCACTAAAGGGTATGCGCGATTTTATTGGTGACGAGAGTCACAAGTATCAGGGTTTTTTTGAGAAGGCTTCAGAAATTGCTCTCTACTACGGATTTCAACCAATTGATGTGCCCATCTTGGAGCGTGAGGAGGTGTTTCTTTCGACCAACGGCGAGGATACCGACTTGGTTGGAAAAGAAATGTATACCTTGAAAACAAAAGGTGGGGACAAGCTGGCACTCCGCCCGGAAGGCACTGCGCCCGTGATGCGCGCGTATCTTGAGCATGGAATGCAGTCCCATCCTCAACCGGTCAAATTCTACTACTACGGGTCATTCTTCCGACACGACAACCCTCAGCGCGGTCGCTATCGTGAGTTCAAGCAATTCGGAATCGAAATGATTGGCTCCTCCAAGTCGATTGGTGACGCGATGGTCATTTATCTGAATGCAATGATACTGAAAGAGGTAGGGCTTGAGAATATTATCATCGACGTCAACTCGATTGGTGAAAAAGAATCGCGGGTGCCATACCTGCGTGAACTTACCGTATATTACCGCAAGCATATCAATCATCTTTGTGCGAACTGCAAACAGCGCATCAAGACCAGCCCACTAAGACTCCTGGACTGCAAAGCGCCAGAGTGCCAGCCGTTCAAAGAAAAAGCCCCGCAATCAATTGCACATCTCACCCCTGTCGCAAAACAACACTTCAAGGAGGTCCTCGAGTATCTCGACGCACTCAAGCTCACCTATCGCATTAACCCTTTCCTTGTACGTGGACTCGACTATTACACGCACACGGTGTTTGAAATTACTGAAGTTCCAGGTGACCGACCTGCAGAAATATTTGCTGAAAATGCAACGCAACTCGAAGCAACCGACAAAGAAAAGGCGGACAAAAGAAAGAAGTATGAGCGTGAGGATGCAATAAACGCTCCTCTCTCTCTTGCAGGAGGAGGTCGCTACGACTACCTCGCAAGACGATTGGGAAGTAAAAAAGACATTCCTGCTGTGGGAAGTTCTATTGGTGTCGACCGCGTGCTCCTCTCACCAAACTACAAGGCCTCTACCCCACGCGTGGTCAAGAAGCCAAAGATATACTTCATTCAGCTCGGGTTTGAGGCAAAACTCAAATCACTCGAAATCATTGAGGTACTCCGCGCTGCACGAATTCCTGTCACGCACTCCCTCAACAAAGACTCACTTGGTACTCAGCTCGGTATTGCAGAGCGACTGGAAGTGCCCTACGCGCTTATTTTTGGCCAAAAAGAAGCACTCGAGGGAACTGTCATCGTGCGCAACATGCTCACCCGTTCACAAGAGACTGTTAAGATTACGAAGCTGGCGGATTACATAAAGGCAATAAAATAAGTGCGCTCGGGTAGTTATCTTTTCGGAGCACATCCGCCCTCTCCGGCGGAGGGCGGAACTATCCTCGACGCGGACTTGACAAGTAAAAATGCACTATGACAAGACCGAGCTCCGCGTCTGTGGAGGCACCGAAAAGACAACTACCCTCGCTGAAGGAGATACAAGAACGGGAACCATGCTTTTCTTCTGCCGAGCGGTTTCTCCATTCGCTAACCCTCGCTGGGAGAAGCCTGGAATTGGAGTTTGTTTGCGAACAAAAAAAGTTGACAAATATTCCGACGTATGATATTCACAATGAGGATACACAACTACTTGGAGATGTGATGACACAAGAATATCGCCAGCAATACACTCGTCGTCAGCGGTTTGTTTGGTTTCTCGAATATTGGGTACCAATGGTGCTCCGGTTCTTGCCAAGCTACGCACTATTGCTTGGTGCTCTGACATTTACCTATTTCGACATCATTCCAGCTTGGATAGCATCGCCACTAGCAATCGTCGGCTGGTGCCGGGCAAACTACCACTACTGGAGCTACCAGGCGTGGCGTGCAAGTGGTCCCCGTGGACGCATCGTGAACCCCTTTGGCCCGTCTGGTGGCGATGTGCAAACCACATTACTCTGGCTTCTCTTTGGAGTGTTCTTTCACGTCTACCATGTCTGGCTCCGTAGCTCGCTCGCGTACCGACTGTGTACACGCACTTCACTGTAGTATGTTGAGTGCCACTTCATCCAAAATGAGTGGCGTTTTTATTTACTTCCCCCGATGAGTCTGGTCATGCAGTTATTTACATACGGAAGGCAGCCTTCCGTATGTGCTGACGAGTCGGTATCAATTGATATGATAATAGACTTGCTCCCCAATAAGAAAAATGAGAAAATAAGTGAATGAACATCACCAAACTTGCCCATGATCCCCGCGCTATTAAAGCGCTCACGGGT
>JAYSSO010000134.1:0-17402 GCA_043720495.1 Candidatus Lloydbacteria bacterium
GAATCCTGACTTTGGCGCAATCTTCACGGTAGAGTGCGCCAAAGTCAGGACTTCAATCCTGAGAATAAATTCTGATGCACTTGTGGCTTGGCATCCCAAATGGGTCGGGCAGAAGCATCACTCATGCATCTACTCCGACACCACCTGGGCGCCGCACCCCAATTGCATTCAGACTTTATGCTCAGGATACGTAAAGTCTTGAAACAAAATAAAATGTTTATAGGTGAATACATTCATTCAGTCGATGATAAAAAGCGCCTCTCAGTCCCGGCAAAGTTTCGTAAGGAACTCGGAAGAAAGGCGATTATCACACTTGGGCTCAACAAGTGTCTTTCGATTTACCCTCCAAAAGAATGGAAAGAGTTTGCCGAGAAACTTTCAAAACTCTCTATGGGCAAGTCTGAGGATCGTGGGTTTTCACGCGCAATGCTTTCGGGTGCCTTTGAGGTTGAAATCGACACGATAGGACGCATTGTTCTCCCAGATGCACTGAAGGAATTTGCCGGACTCCGCGAAAAGGTTGTGCTTACTGGCGTCTACAATCGCGTTGAAGTATGGGATGAAACAGCTTGGAAGTCCTACAAGTCACAAATGGTATCAGATGCAGATAGAATGGCCGAAGAATTAGGTACACGTGGTGTGTTTTAGGTAGTGAGTCATCAGTCTCTAGTCACTAGTTATGAAGGTTCATAAATAGTGACGAGCGACGGATGCAGGTCGTTCGATAATTATCAGTGAACAGTTCAGATACTTGAATTTCCCTAGCAACCAAATGACTGAAAACTAGTAACTGAATCATGCATAAAAGTGTTCTTTTACAAGAAGCCATCACCGCGCTTCTACCCAAAGAGGGTGGAGTGTTCGTTGACGCAACATTCGGTGCGGGAGGACATAGTCGTGCTCTCGCAACACTTATCGGCAAGTCAGGGCATCTATTTTCATTTGATGCTGATGCTAGTGTGTTTAACGATAAGACAGTAAATGAGCTGAGGGAACTCGCACATTTTGAACCGATTGTAAGCAATTTTCGAACAATAGGTGATGAGTTGTCACTCCGTGGAGTATTGCTTGATGGTGCGCTCTTTGATCTTGGGCTTTCCTCGACTCAGCTCGAGAGTTCAGGAAGGGGGTTTACGTTTCAAAAAGACGAACCTCTCGAAATGACCTTCAAGCATGCACCAACAACAAGTGATGTAACTGCGAGCACTGTAGTCAACGAATGGAGCGAAGAATCAATTGCCACGATACTTCGTGGATTTGGTGAAGAGCGCTTCGCGCGCTCAATCGCAAAACACATCATAAGCGCCCGAAAAGAGAGTCCTATCTCGTCGACAGCCCAACTTGTGGAGGTTATCCACCAAAGTACACCAGGGTGGTATCAGCGAGGAAAAACTCACTTTGCAACGAAAACTTTTCAGGCGATCCGAATGGCTGTGAACGATGAGTTGGGAGCAATTGAGGCGGGTATCAGGGGAGCAATCAAACTCCTCGAGCCCCAAGGTCGCATTGCGGTTATTTCATTTCACAGCATTGAAGACCGAGCAGTGAAGCAATTATTTCGCAAACTTGCAGGAGAAGAAGTACTCTCTCTGGTGACAAAGAAACCAACAATACCGAGTTTAAGCGAAGTACAGGAGAACCCACGTTCTCGAAGCGCCAAGTTAAGGGTCGCTGAAAAATTATAAAAAGCTTTAGTTCGTAGATTGAACACTATTTGTTCCTTAAATATATGTCAAAATTACTGATCACCTATCGTGCGACCATAGACCGATATGTACCAATTGCGGTGCGTTCCCGTTTCGTAAAGGGAGGTGCACCAGTACGTAGCAGATTTTTTATCATTCGTGAGCGAATTAAGTTCTTTGCCTAATGCATATGCAACGGACTCTTACTCAACATTTTGAAGAGTATGATCGTCGAATTTTTTGGACGGTGTGTTGGTGCACCGCATTTACTATTTTTTTGTATATTTATTTTCTAGGCACATCAGTATATTCAGTTATTGCACGAAAACAGGCAGAGGTTAATGTCGCCAATCTTACATCCCGCATCTCTCAGCTCGAATCTGAGTATGTGTTACTTGATAAAAAAATTAATCTTGATCTGGCACACACCAAAGGTTATATCGACGTTGCTGTGCCGAGATATGTGAGTCGAGCTACATCTCATGACACGTTTACACTGCGTGAGGTGCTATTGCGCTAACATATAAGTGAATTTTTTATATTGTATGCAATCTATAATACCGAGAATCAGCGCGGTTTTTTTTGAAAAGAGTAAATTTCACGTTGAACGAGCACTAACCTAGGCTATGCATATCTACCTCACGAATCGCCTACGTATTATATCTGCGTTCATCATTTTTTTCGGACTCCTATTTATTGTCCGCCTGTACTACTTGCAGGTACTTCATGGTTCACAATTTTTAAAAGAGGCAAACAGGCAATATGTTGCAACCGTTGCAAATCAGTTTGATCGCGGGAACATATACTTCCAGCAGAGAAACCAAAAGCTCATTACTGGAGCAACCATCAACAGTGGATATGTGGTGAGTATTACTCCGAAACTCATTCGTGAAACAGAAAAGACATACGAAGCAATTTCCACTATTGTGCCCTTTGACCGTGATACATTCATTGAGAAAACGAGGCGTCAGGACGATCCCTATGAAGAAATACTACGTCGCGTGAGTGAAGTAAACGCAGACGCCATACTTGCGCTCAAACTTCCTGGTGTGAAAATTTCACGCGAAACATGGCGATACTATCCGGGTGGTGCACTAGCCTCACATGTACTTGGTTTCGTCGGTTTTGCACCGAATGGAAAAGAATTGACTGGTCGATATGGACTCGAATTCTACTACAACGATGTGCTCACTCGTCATGAAGACGACCTTTATGTTAACTTTTTTGCTGAACTTTTCTCAAATATTCGTTCAACAATTTTTGACCGCAGTAAGGATGAAGAGGCAGATATCGTACTTACCATTGAACCGACGGTGCAAGGGTATTTGGAAAAAGAACTAGGAGACATCATGTCCGAGTGGGGCTCTGACCAAACGGGTGGAATCATCATGGATCCAGCTACCGGAGCAATTTATGCTATGGCAACAAACCCGTCGTATGATCTCAATGAGTATGGCAAAGTCAAAGATGGAAGTGTCTTTGCGAATCCTTTAATCCAAGATGTGTTAGAGATGGGCTCCATCGTAAAACCACTCACCATGGCTGCGGGGCTTGATGCGGGAGTGGTAAGTGCAAACACCCTGTACAACGACACCGGGTTCATCACCATGAATAACAAAACATTTTGGAATTATGATCACAAGGCAAGGGGACCAGGGACTTCCATGCAGGAAGTACTCAATCAATCCTTAAATACCGGTGTGACTTTTGTGGTGAATAAGCTCGGAAATCAACGTTTTGCTGACTATTTGCAGAATAAATTCCACCTCGGAGTAGAAACGGGAATTGATTTACCTGGTGAACGCCAGGGCTTAATGAGCAATCTTGAATCCAAGCGTGACATTGAATTTGCTCAAGCCTCATTTGGGCAAGGCATTGCTGTTACTCCAATTAACATGGCTTCTGCGCTCTCAATGTTGGGTAACGGAGGAGTCACTATTACTCCTCATGTGGTAGAGGAAATACGATATACGGGCGGACGTGTAAAGAAATTTACTCCAAATCCCCCCATTCAAGAAATATCAAAGGAAGCATCAGAAGAGATAACGCGCATGCTTGTTACTGTGGTTGATAAGGCGCTTCTCGGCGGTAAAGTAAAGATTCCTGAATATTCTATTGCGGCCAAAACAGGCACTGCACAAATTGCGAGGTCACGCGAGGCGGGAGGGGGATATTATGAGGATCGTTACTTACATACTTTTTTTGGATATTTTCCGGCGTATGAGCCAAAATTTATAGTTTTTCTTTACACAAAGAATCCTAAAAATGCTGAATTTGCTTCACACACACTCACGCACCCATTCATCCGCATAACCAAATTTTTGTTAAACTACTATAGTATCCCTCCTGACCGGGGAGTTACTGCGCTCCGTTAGGGTGTCAAGTTTTACCCAGAACTGGTTCCAGCCTATACTAAGCAATAACACATGAAATTACTTAAACATATTATTGTGTACCTCCTCACCCTTGAGGCACGATTAGTGCTCAAAAAATGGAAACCGCACGTCATTGTAGTGTCGGGAAGTGTAGGAAAAACGTCCACAAAAGATGCCATCTTTCATGTCCTTGCACTGAAGGGTAGTATTCGCAAAAGCCAAAAAAGCTACAATAGCGAAATCGGTATTCCACTTACCATTCTCGGTTTGGAGAATGCATGGAGAAGCCCCATTGGTTGGCTCTCAAATATTTGGCAGGGCTATAAATTGCTCACCAGTGATGCGCCATACCCCAGTACGCTGGTGCTCGAAGTGGGCTCAGATCATCCTGGAGATATCACAAAACTCATGCAGTGGCTCGTGCCCGACGTTGCGGTAATCACCAGTCTTCCGGAAGTGCCCGTACATGTAGAAAATTTTGCCACAGCAGATGCGTTACGTGCGGAGGATAGTGCCGTACTGCATGCGCTCAAGCCGTCCGGTGTGTTTGTTGGAAATGTTGATGACGCACGAGTGCAAGCGCTTTTGACGCAAAAAATGCAAGAAAAAAAGGAAGAGGGGCTTCATGTAACTTCATACGGTTTCGGAGTGCATGCTGATGTGCGCGGTATGTTTCCGATAGTTCGGTATGCGCAAAATGAGGGTGTCAGTGCTCCTGTGGGCATGCAGTTTGGAGTAAAGGACGACAGCGTGTCACGTCCCGTGTATCTTCCGCACGTGCTTGGCACGCCCGCTTGTAGTGCGGTGCTTGGGGCTATTGCGGTGGGGTTGGCAGAGGGGATGCAACTACCAGTTATTGTTGAGGAAGTGATGACCTACGAATCTCCTCCCGGGAGAATGCGACTCGTGAGTGGCAAAAGTGGAAGTCTACTTGTCGATGATAGCTACAATTCGTCACCTATTGCACTCGAGAAAGCACTGTACGCGCTCCAGCATCTTCAGTGTGGACGTAAGATTGCGATTTTGGGTGACATGCTCGAGCTAGGGGAGTATAGCGAAGGCGCACACTGGCAAGCGGGCAGACAGTCTGGAGCATTTCTTGACCTCCTCATCACGGTGGGTAAACGCGCACGGCTTATTGCAGAAGGTGCAAAATCAGCAGGACTACATGAAGGACGCATTCGGATGATGTCGAGTGCTGAAGAGGCTGGTGCGTTTATGCTTGGCGAATTGATGAAAGGTGATGTCATTCTTGTTAAAGGTTCGCAAGGCAGTGGTGAAAACAGGATACGATTGGAACATGCAGTAAAAATACTCATGGCGCATCCCGACGATGCTCCAAAGGAGCTCGTACGACAGGAGGCTGAGTGGACTAAATAGACACGTAACACATAGCCCTTGTTCATGGTGTTTCCACACTCTCCTGGCCACTTTTTTGACATTCCGGTGATAAAAAAACCACATTCTAGATGTGGCTTAGGATCATTTTATTAGAAAGTAACCGCGTTTTTCGTAAAAGAATTTTTTGAAATTGAGTGCAACAGCACCTTTTTCCTGAACACTCAACCTACTCCAATTCTCAGGGAGTGAAAATTTGTCGTGTGCGGCTTCATATGCTGGACGCCACACCTTCAGAAGTTGCCAACACTCGTCAAGTAGCTTACTCGCCTCACTCTCTACGAAATTGTGTGGCCTGCGTACCCAAACTGAGAGATACGTTGGATCATGCACATTTTTTGTAACTTGCTCTTTGATTTCCTTAAGTACAAGCAGGCGAAGCTCAGTCTCCCATAGTGTGGGGGGAGTAGTTCGTGCATTCATTGACATCCTTTGTTGAAGAAAAACCTTGCGACAGTCTAGGTGAATATTTTCTGTACACAAGATAGCACTGAAAGCGGTAACTTGTAAAGTTCACGAATATTTCATTCTTGCCAGGTATTGTAAAGTTTGATTATTTGTACCCGCTACCCCACTACCCATAGGGAGTTAAAGCATGCTCGATACACTTGAGGCAGATAAAAAAGTCTGTTGTCCATCTCTGGGGCGTCAGCCTCTTGCACATCTGTCGATCGATATTCTTCTTTTCCAGGTCTACACTCCGACGATAAGCTTGGAGGAAACTCCAGGAGTGACTGCGGAGCGCCTCTCTCCGAGAAGTGTTTTTGACACCAACGACTATTTGGATTGTGTTCCGGAATCTTGGGTTACAAGCAAAAATGGACGGGGGAGAGAGAACGTCAGTAGCTACTTTGTTTCAGTTGGACCAGATCAAGGTCTACATTTTGATTTGACCTCATGCGAAAATGATGAATATTACATCGCCGTTGTACCGAGTGCCGGCAATGTAAATCCTTTGACTGGACTTCGCGCACATGGCGATATGCGTCAATATGAAATGAATTGCCCACTACATGGAGAGCAATTTACGATTGATCACTTGTGCGCTACGTGTGGAGTCATCTGGCCCAAGCAGAATTATATTGCCACAACAGGAACTCCCACGGGACACTTCTGTCTCCCTGGATGTTTTTGCAACGAACGCGGGATGAATCGTCTACTTTTCCCCGCATCCGAACACATGATTCCCGTTACTCTCTTTTTTTATCGTAGCAAAGAGACACGCTTTGGGAACTCAGACGTTAACGAGGGCAGAGAAAATTTTTTTGCGCGAAAACGTGCCCGCAGGATAATAGGCATAGAAATCACTAGTGAAGCTACCTTCTACGATGACCCGAATGATCTTTCGTTCTGGAATCTAGATCCCATAGGGATGGTTGTGCTTTATGTTACAACAAGAGAAGAGCTCGCGCGCATACTTCAGCATTGCTAGTATCTCATACTCCCATACTTTTTTCACCAAGCAGTGCTTCATGCACTGCTTTTTTATTGCCCCACAAAGCCCGTGGAGCTTGGGTCCGATGATTCGAAAATCTAGACAAAACCTCATAAATTCGTTATTCTTTTTGAGTTCGAAGGAAATGTTATCATCCCAGTTATTTGCCCTATTGTAGAGTGACTAGCGACCAATTTTTCCTAGCGGTACTCCGCCTTAGAAAAATGAAGTCCCGTTAGGGAGACGAAGCCTTCGAAAGGTGAGGCTTGGCAAGGGAACCCATTCTGATGGGCCTAAGCCGCAAGACCATTTGCGACAGTTTCGAGTTTTGCCTGAAAACGAAGAAAATGTCCAAAAGGTATACAGCGCCAGTAGGGCGGAAATCAGAGTTCGACTGAATCGAACGACGTGTTATTATCACAATTATTGGCCTCATCGTCTAACGGTTAGGACGAAGCCTTCTCAAGGCTTAAATCAGAGTTCGATTCTCTGTGAGGTCACCGGTACAAAAAAGAGTCCTCGCAAGAGGCCTTTTTTGTTCGGTGACCCTAAAGAAGTGCCCTGCGGCACTTCTGACAGAGAATCGAAGGGCTTTGCGTTATTTACGAGGAATTCCTATTCAGAGTAAATCGCAAAGGCGTACTGAAGCCGTAAGCTTCGATTCTCTGTAGGGTCATTTTTTAGAAAAACGAGTCATGCTTATATGCATGGCCGTATTTCTTAAATGAGCCTAAGTGAGCAAACTGCTTTGCTCACGCCAGAGAATCGAAGCCTTTTTCATTATTTATGACGGATTCTCATCCAGAATAAATTGAAAATAGGCACTGACCGAGTAGCGGTCGATTCTCTGTAGGGTCACAAACAGTTGACAAAAGTAGTTTAAATGATATACTAATTTTGTTGTTCTTCCCCAAACTCACGAAAGGAATATCTGATGGAAATATCATCTGTAGGGGTCGTCTCTGGCGACATTACGCGCTTCAAGGTCGACGCACTCATCACGGCAATCAACTCTGGTGGTATGTGGTTTGGTGGCATCGACGGTGTCATAAACCGTGCCGCAGGCAACCTCTTCCACTCGCAGGCGAGCAAGGCAATGCCATTGTCAGACGGGCAAGTGGTTGTAGCGCGTAGCAATGGAAGAGCCTTTGACGGGGCATTCACCAATGTTGTGTTTGTTGTCGACGACTTGCAGCGTTCGCTCGCCGAAGTTGTTTACGATGGTCTGAAGGGCGCTTCGAACGCTGGCTTCAAATCTGTCTCCATCCCGACCATTCGCATGGGCGTAATGTTGGGGGTAGTCGAAAAGACTCTCGAAGAAGCAGTGGTCGGAATGTCGAAAGGCGTTCGCTCGTTTTTGAAGAAGAACCCAGACACTACACTCGAAAAAATCACCTTCGTGGTTTACAACGACAAGAAGGTTCAGTCGTTGCTCCAGGGCGCGCTCGCCTAATCAGCCTCGCACAAGCAGAAGCCTCGCGCTTCGTCTTTGTGCGAGGTTTTCTGTTTTATACAAACACTTTTTCAAGTTCTTTCATTGAAATTAGAATGTAATCCCGTTGTTCCAAAAGTTCTGAAAGCCAAGCTGTAGGGTCATGGCATACGAAACGCGCGCACCATGTGCGCCGTTTTCGTACCATGACCCCAAGTGAGCAATCAGTTTTGCTCACGACAGAGAATCGAAAGGCTTTGCGTTAATGAATCACCTCGGGTCAGAGGCCCGAGGTGATTCATTTGCCTTTAGTACCATATATTTACTCCAGCATTTTACACTGGACGTAGTTATGGGAATCATGATGGGTGTGTTTCTGATATTTATTGTTGAAAAAGGTAAGGTAAAAACCCCAGCAGTGCTACTCACGGTAGGAAACTCAATGAAGTCTGATGTGAACTACGGGGTAATGAGTTTATCCCGAGTGTTCCAGAGGAGCTTGTGTCGCTTGGCGCTGAGGATTTACTCGGGTAGGCTCTTGGGAAAAATATTTCGGTGCGTTTCTTTTACCGCTCCTACTGCATCATCTTGATCCAACATGAGCAGTGCTTCTACTAAAAGCTCCTGGTCTGACAGTGAAGTATGTACTCGTGGTTCATCCGCTGAATGCATGTCGCTTCTTAAAATTTGATATACACATCGAGGATCTACGCCGGTTCTGTCTTTAATGGCGCTAAGGCTGAGTTTGTTTATTGTCCCAAGGTTCAGTCTGTTTACGACCCCAACAGTCGCTGCAGTCTGGTCTCGCATTGGGTCCACGCGAAAACTCGATGATTCCTCACGTGCGCGTCCCATCACGCGGAGATAATCAGCCTCTGCTACGCGCCCACCCTTGCGACTATATCTGTCAAACGAAAAAATATTACCCATTTCGTTGCTTTCCACTGGGACAGTCGGCTCAACAATTTCTTGACTCTCATTTACTTCTGTATGCATATCATCATGGTACACTGAGTTTTGCATGACACAAGGACACAATGAATGTACACCGCAAGTTCGATATAAAAACCCCCGCCAGTGTGGCGGGGGAGGGGAAATGGGGGGAGGTCACGTCATACGGACATACCCGTATTTTCTGTACCTTGACCCACATCTCCTGAAGACGTGGGTCAAGGTATTTTGAGTGCAGCAGGTGAGGGCACTGAACGCCCCGTAGCCCCTGCGGTGACAATGAAAAAGAGCGCATAGAGGACAGTTCGAACATACTTCTTCATGGATTCTCCAGTAGTCGTTGGCCCATATTTATAGTACCTAATCTTTCAAAAATGTGAAGCATGTTCGTTGGTATCTCAATTTTCCAACCAAAAAATCAATTGCAATTTCTTGTACGTCATTTTCTCGTATAACAAAACTTATTCTGTGCTAGAATATTAGTATGGAACTTGAAGAAGATATACCCATGTTGGGTGAGACACCTGTCGGGTACAGCATCAAGACAGAGCATTTTGAGGGACCACTCGACTTATTGCTCTCTTTGATAGAAAAACGCAAACTATTTATTGGCGACTTTTCACTTGCTAAGGTTGCAGATGATTATATTGGCCATATTCGTCGCTTCGAATCCTATCCAATGAACGATGTGGCGAATTTTCTTCTTGTGGCATCGACCTTGGTGCTTATTAAATCAAAATCTATTTTGCCAAATCTCTGTCTGACCAAAGATGAGGAAAGTGATATTGATGACTTGAAGCGTCGGCTGGCGATGTACGAACTCTTTCGCAATCTCGCAGTACATGTCAAGGCGCAGTTTGGAAAGAAATTAATTTTTGAGCGCAGTGGCCATCCGGAAATGCCGGTTGTTTTCATGCCTGATGTGCGCTGTACGAAGGAAAGCATGGCAACTGCCATTGCAAGTGTGATGCAGGCGCTCCCCAAAAAGGTTGTGGTGCCCAAAGCAACCATTCGAAAAGTGGTTTCACTTGAGGAAATGATGACTCGTCTGGCAGACCGTGTGACGAGTGCGCTCAAAACGAGCTTTGCGCACTTTGCAAGGTATGAAAAGGGGAAGATGCTCCCCAGGGAGGACAAAGTTGAAATTATTGTTTCATTTCTTGCAATGCTTGAACTCGTGAAGCAGGGGATTGTCCATGTTACCCAGCATGAAGATTACGGCGATATCGATATTGAAACGCATCACTTTGACACACCCAGGTACGGCTGAAATCGTTGCTGTTGTTCACTGGAAATACGACTCGTGTGTTTGTAAATCGCCTAAAATAAGGTACACTTTCAGTTATAGGCTGCGCAAATGGACGAAGAAACCATTTGTATGCTCTATGGTATATGGAACTCTCAAATGCAATATCCGCAGTGCTGTTTTATCTGGCTGAACCCGTTTCAATAAAACGGCTTTCTGTGTTACTGAAACGAGGGGAAGGAGAAATTCGTGATACACTTTCGCCTCTTCGAGACACTCTCGGTACTGTTGGTTTGTGTCTACTGCAAAACGGAGATGAGGTGACTCTTGGCACTGCACCGGATGCGAGCGGACTCATTCAAGCTATCACCAAAGAGGAACTTTCGAGGGATCTTTCTAAGGCGGGACTCGAGACTCTGGCAATTGTGCTCTATCAAGGACCGATTACTCGAAGCGAAATTGATTATATTCGTGGAGTAAATTCGACGTTTATCCTCCGAAATTTGCTGGTACGAGGCCTTGTTGAAAAAGTGGAAAATCCAAATGATTCACGAAGTTTTCTTTATAAACCCACATTTCAGCTACTCGAATATATGGGAGTCGGCAAACTCGATGAGTTGCCTGCATACCACGATGCGATTGCGGAGCTCGGTAAATTTGCCGAAGGCAAACATCTTGACGAAGAAAAAATTGAAGCACCCGTACCCACTCCCGAACATGTTGCTGTGGCTCCAGACGACGCAATGGTGGACAGTGGTAATGCCGAAGAAACCAAAGAAACTGCACAGGCCGTCCTTGCGGAAATGGAACAAGATCAACTCATGGAGGACTTAGAGGCTGATGTGATGGAGGAAGATGAGGCCGGTCCGGGTTTTGATGATGCGGAACTGAGAAGTCATACCGAAGAAGCAAGAATTCAAGAGGAAAAACTACAATGAGACGGACGCAAATACATCTTTTCCTTATCGTGTTGATCATCGGTTTTTTGACGGGTCCACGCGCAATTCAGGCACTACAGTTGATCGGCAATAGTCTTGGTCAAAATTCACCCCAGAGCGCACAGGTCGTTGCTTCTACTCCTGTACAACCTACCCAAACTACGGTTGTGGAGGTAAAACGAAACCCTTTCGCACACCTCAATATAAAGGCAAAGAGTATATATGTATGGGACATCAACGAGCACAAGAAGCTATACGGAGTTAATGAGCATACCACCCTCCCGCTTGCATCAGTTACCAAGATGATGATGGCAGTTGTCGCAAAGGAGCTACTACCGGGGGGTAATGCAATCACTATTCGTGCGGACGATATTTTGCTTGATGGCGACACAGGTCTCCGAGTGGGTGAAAAGTGGACGCTCGATGAGTTGCTGAAGTTTACACTCGTTGCGTCATCAAATGATGGTGCAAGCGCCATTGCCTCAGTAGCAGGAGCGACACTTGCTTATTCAACGACCACAAATGTTACTGAAAGCAAAAGGCTGTTCATAGACAAAATGAACAAAAAAGCACAGGACATCGGTCTTACGAGCACGCGTTTTTACAACGAAAGTGGCCTCGATCTCGAGAGTCTCACTTCCGGCGCTCATGGATCTGCGCGCGATATGGCAATGCTCTTTGAGTATGTATTTCGTAAATATCCGGAATTATTTACTCCCACTTCGTATGCATCAATAGATATCACATCCGAAAGCAATATCGTTCACCAGGTCGCCAATACGAATCAGTCGGTTAAGCACATTGGAGGAATCATTGGTTCAAAGACCGGTTTCACCACACTCGCTGGGGGAAACCTCGTCGTCATTATCGATATTGGTATCAACCACCCGGTTGTCATTGCCGTGCTTGGATCGACGTATGACGGTCGTTTCGCTGATGTGGAGCAACTAATTACTGCAACCGTTGAAGAAATAACGAGTACGACGGCTGGGGGCTAATTTTTTATCCCACTTGAAATTGTGTCATGATTACCGACGTCATAAAAATTCTCGTTCCGTCAGCGCTCGCATTTTTCATAGGAATTGTGATGACGCCTTTTTTGGCTGATTTTTTATATTCAAAAAAGATGTGGAAAAAAACAAGTGTTGTGCACACCATCGACGGAAAGTCCGCATCAATTACCGGAAAACTCCACAATGATGAGGTGCGCAAAACTCCGCGTATGGGGGGCGTTGTCGTGTGGGGGAGCGTGGTCCTCACCATTCTAGTGCTCTATCTGTTTTCCCTCATTTTTCCAAATGACATAAGTGGTAAATTAAATTTTCTTTCACGCAATCAAACATGGCTTCCTGTCTTTACGCTCGTCGCGGGTGCACTCTGTGGACTTGTCGACGACTACATGGTGTGTCGCGATCAGGGGACGTATCGGGGTGGGGGACTTTCACTCAAAACACGCCTGTTGTTCGTTTTCCTCCTCGGGCTTCTTGGGGCCTGCTGGTTTTACTTCAAGCTAGAGGTATCGAGCATCTATATTCCATTTTGGGGAGATTTAAACTTAGGAATACTTTTTATTCCATTCTTTATAACATTCATTATCGGTATTTATTCTGGTGGAATCATTGATGGAATCGACGGCTTGGCTGGCGGAGTATTTGCGTCAATTTATTTTGCATATACAGTCATTGCATTTGCTGAGGGGCAAATTGATATTGCAACGTACTGTGCCGTAGTGACTGGGGGGCTCCTCGCATTTTTGTGGTTCAACATTCCACCCGCCCGATTTTTCTGTTCGGAAACCGGCACGATGGCGCTCACCACCTCCATCGTGATTGTGGCATTCCTTACCGATGCCGTTGTTGTACTCCTCATCATCGGATTTCTCCTTGTTGCGACAAGCGCTTCAAGTATCATTCAAATAGCGTCAAAAAAGTTTCGTGGTAAAAAAGTTTTTATGGTAGCACCCCTCCACAACCACTTCCAGGCCATTGGTTGGCCCGCGTCAAAGGTCACTATGCGTTACTGGGTTATAAGCCTTGTGCTTGCTGTTCTCGGAGTCATTGTGAAACTCGTAGGGTAGAGATAAAAAATAATTTACGTCCCTCCATGCCCCGCCCGCTTGCGGGGTTTCCTTGTAGGAATGTCTGAAAACCCTCGGTGTTCAGTATAATGAGTGCATGTCCCTAAAAATGAACCACTGTGCATACGATGCTCACTACCACATTGTTTTCTCCGTCAACTATCGCAAGATACTCCTCAATTACGTAAAGACCTCTGGGGAGGTGAGCTGTGGAGTGATGGGTACTACTTTGCAACGGTAGGTGAGCGAGGAGATTGGGAGACGGTGAAACGCTACGTTGCGAATCAGGGGAAAACAATGAAGCAACCCACGCAACTCGTGCTGTGGCACTAGGACATGCGCAATTCATGCCCCGTCGGCTTGCCGCGGGGTAATTGATTGCATTACGTCAATTAGTAAATGATAGTTTGGCTACTTTTTACTAAAGTACTTTAGTGCATTAGGTCTCCCATGAGGACAGCCAGGCCAACAACAAGGCCGACGTTTGCCTTTACGTAAATCCTCGCAAAGTCTTTGTAGGTGTTCAATTCGTGTTTCTTTCTTTTTTACGATTGTGACCCAGCAAATCCACTCATTGTGAGCAAGTGGTGTCAGCTTCTCCCAGAGTTCCAAGACATCTTTATTTGATTTTAGCACTGCCCTGAGGTCACTTGGCATTTTGTGTGCAAAGTCACTACTGACTTTCTTTTTAATCATAGTTAAAGTATATCAAAGTTCTGAATTTGCAATGGGGTGTCGGAAAATTCCTTTGTGAAATAAGAAGATAAGACTTGGTGACCCCACAGCTTGGCTTTCAGAACTTTGGATGCAACGAGAAAGTATTGCGATTAACGCACAAGAGCTTAAAGTGGTGCCTAAGAAATAATGCTTTTTAGATGTTTTAGGTACACACATATGGCGGTTTAGTATTTGAATAATGCGCCAAAAATTCATTTGGCGTTTTCCCGCCTAAACCGCAATGCTCGAGGTCGTTATAATATATATTCCACTCTTTCAGCTTCTTTTGCAAATAGCGTACGTCATTAAATGTATGTTGCTCATAGAACTTCTCCTGATCTTCGCGATGACTCCGCTCCACCGTACCATTCTGCGCAGGTTTTCCTGGATCAATAAGGTAGTGCACGATACCCGCTTTTGCACAAAACATATCAAGCGCGTGCAAGGTCTTCACGGTCAGGTCGCTCCGTTTATTGGTGCCGACATAATAATTAGTGAAGACACTGCCGTTGTCAGTCTTGATTCCTTGTATGGGGTGCGGGAACCGCCCCATGACCTCCTTAAGGAATCGTATTGAATGAGCGGTGCTCTGTTCTTCATAGATCGCAAGATAACGCCAGCGTGAAGAGGTGTCGATCGCCGTGTATTGATAATACCGCTTCCCTGCAACACGTCCGGGAGCGTACTTCACATCGATTTCCACCAGCTCTCCGGGTTTACGCTCAGAGCGGAGGTATTTGTATGTCGTTTTCTTCACTCGATATTTGCGTACAAGTCCTTCCTTTTTCAATATCTTTCCCACGGTGCGTTCGTGTATGTGCACACCTTCCTTTGCTAACTGCCAGTGAATTTTGATTGCACACTTCTTTGTCTTTTTGCGAATCGCGATCACGCGTTCCTTGAGTGCGATACCCGTCTCAATATGATACGTCTTAGGCTCCGTGGACTTGGGTTCAAGTCCTGTTTCTCCGTGCTTCTTGTATGCTGCGAGCCAGCGTTCGAGGCTACGTTTGCCATACGGGCAGCTCTGTGCACTCGCTACTAATTTCACCTGTTTGTTGATGATAGGAAGTATCCACCTCAGTCGCTCCTCTTTGATCGTTTTTGCCATAGATATAGCCATTACTGGAGTTTATCCAGAAACCGCCATATGTGTGTGCACATTACCTAGATCACTTGACTATTCTGCTAACATAGTGTAAAATGTTAGCATTGGATTAGTCGTCGACAACTTCACTAGGAGACAACTCGTGAGAACAAAAGAAATTGCCGTTCTTGTAAGCGGCATTCTTGGCTTCATTATCCCAACGTACTTTGCGTGGACTGTGTACCAAAGTGACACCCCACAAAACATTGCCACGTGGTCGATGATACTCCTCCTGGACTTCATCGGGCTCGTACTGGTTATCAAGGACGGAAACAAAAAGCCGTACTTGCAAATTGGCTGGGCTGCAGCAGCGCTTTGCATCGTTCTCGCAATCACACTAGGTAACAGTCCGTGGCATTGGGGGTGGACTGAAACCGCATCACTTGTACTCTGTGGGATTGCAGTGCTTCTGTGGCTCACGATGAGTGCACGTGTCGCCATTTGGGCATACATGACAGCGATGTACGTTTCACTTGTCCCGTTGATGGTGGACTACTGGTATAAGCCACAGCCCGAAACACTTTGGCTCTGGACTTGGACAGTTGGAACGTGCTTACTCGCAATTTACGGCGCGCCAAAACGTGACTTCACAAACACCTTCGTTCCGTGGGCTGCAATTGTTCTGAACGCCATCATTGCAATCCTCTGTATTCTTTGACCCACCAGCGGAAAGCCCGTCTCGGTGGGTTTTCCTTTTTGTGAGAAGAAGTTCGGAACTCAAATTCAGGTGAGCTAAAAAGTTTTTGTAAAATATGAGTAGAAAACTTGGTGACCCCACGGGGAATCGAACCCCGATTGCCGGCATGAAAAGCCGATGTCCTAACCGTTAGACGATAGGGCCAATGTGTGAAAAGAATAACGAATAAATCCACTTTTGTCTATATTTCACCAATTACACTCAAATGTTAAACTATGCCTAAATTCTTAAGAATATGAGAATAGTTGGGGGAGTAATTTAATAAGAGTCATTAGTTAAAAATTTACAAGCATGCAAAAACCAAGACATCTTGAACGGATCGTGAAAGGATTCGCAAATCATCGAAGAATTGAGATTGCCATTCTTCTCGAAAAGTCACCGGAGCTGTCGCTCATTGAGATATCAGAAATTCTCAAGATTAATTTCAAAACAGCATCCGAACATGTGCGCAGACTTGCAATTGCGGGAATCGTAATGAAACGGCATGAGGGAAATTTTGTGCGCCACGCTCTCACAGAGCGCGGTAAAACTATTCTTAAATTCTTAAGAATATTAGAATAGAAGTGCGGGGGGCAATATTTGATTAAGGTGGCGGACGGTTGGGCTGGAAAATGCTCTTTATCTGTGCTAGATTTTGGAGGCAGTTTCATGGAGATGTGGCTGAGCTGGTTGAAGGCACCGCTCTCGAAAAGCGGCATACGGGAAACCGTATCGTGAGTTCGAATCTCACCATCTCCGCCGTCTAGAGCTAGGTTATCGCGCACGAGACGCGTCTATCCAAGCGACGAAATCAAAAGCCACCGAAGGGTGGTTTTTGGTTATGTTATAGAAGATTTTCTGTAATGCAGTTAAATTGATTAATTTTGTCCAAGCGATTAGAATTATATGATGGCACAGAATAAAAAACTAGACGGCATTCTTATAATTCCTGCACTCCTCATTCTTTTTGTTCTTGGGTACCTTACGCCATGTTCATTAAAAGTTCATGGTCTTTTTGTTAGATTATAGTAAATTATCATGAAAAATAAAACAATAATCATATTTATCGTCGCCCTCGTCCTCCTCGCTGGAATGGGGCTTGTTTTAGTGAAAAAAAGCAAGGTTCCTGTCGTTACAGTAGTCCCTATTATTGCTACTCAACCTGCTAATATAATAACCCCCATCGTTCCTGTAGCGAGTGTTTCAACAGAAGGTTGGAAAACATGCAGGAATGAGGAATACGGATATGAGTTTAAGTATCCGGCGGAATGGACTTTGTTTAAAATGGATGAAAATGAAAACTCCCCCCCTAGGGGAGGGACGAA
>JAYSSO010000135.1:0-5900 GCA_043720495.1 Candidatus Lloydbacteria bacterium
TACTACGCAAAGTATTATGTGCGATATTCCTTGCTTCAACGATCGCGCCGAAGAAGAAAAAGACTCACTAAAAAAGACTCGATTTATGTATATTATGCCCGTTTTTTTATACTACAAATTTATTCTCCCTGAGAGTGCGCATGCCAAGACTCGAACTTGTCTCCTTACAAAAGGCAGCGAGGGTGTGAGAAAATGTCTTCATTTTCTTATCACCCGAGTGAACCTTTTGTATGTTTCACACAGGAGCGGTACACCTTTTGGCCATTTCGGAAAATAGCTCAAAAGGTCTTGCGACGTAGCCCCATAAGAATGGGTTCCCAATAGCTACGTCTCACCTCGTCATTATTAGGACGGAAGGAGGATACGTAACTTCCGTCCGCTCTCTTCTAGAGAACTTCAAAAAAATGGCTGGCAAGGTGCGCATGCCAAGACTCGAACTTGGGACCTCGTCATTATCAGTGACGCGCTCTAACCACCTGAGCTACACGCGCACCTTGCTAACCATGTTTTTAAAGTACTTTACCACCTGAGCTACACGCGCATATAGATGCACTCTTGCATAAATATGTAGCGAGACTATAACAATTATATTCATATATTGCAACACGCATTATTGCTATACCTCATGGTCTCTTTCTTTGTATACTTTAGTAAGTTTGTACATATATTCTGGGAGGCTGCATGGACCATAGGCGCTATCTTGTACCGATGATTACGTTGGCAACTGTCGTTCTCCTCATGCAAGCGTTCACCTATACTTCTTTTGCCGCAACGCTTTCACTGGGACAACTTCACTTTGACAAAATACAGCACTTTGGTGCCGGCGTGTCGTGTGGAATTTTGGGGTGCTACATTGTATCCTTTCGTGCGGATAAGGAGAACAATCACTGGATAGTATTTTCAGCATTTGCATCCGCACTCATTATTGGCGTCTTATGGGAAGTGTGTGAGCATTTGTGGCCGGAGCTTAACGGTGGCCCACACGAGTACCTTAGCTTCGACACCAAGCTAGACGTCTTTTTTGATGTGACGGGAGGAGTTATCGCTTCACTCTTTTATTGGACAAAGAAAGCGTAAAAGAGGCCGAGCGCATGCGCTCGGCCTTGGTCGTATGCCCCCCCTACCGGGACGTAAGAGCTGGTTGCCACTCGAACGTTGCCAACTCAACATCGCTGAATGCAGTGCAGGGTAAGTCCCCTTTGGACGTCTCAACCATCCGACAGACTTGCTGTCCACTTGCGTCCTCATCGTAATAGACAACTGGTTTGGAGAGGTAATCGTCCACGGCTACCACAAAGAGTGCAATAAGTGCCATGAGTCCCAGGGCGACGAATCCGATCAGGACCTGCTTCACCCAGTTATGGCGAGGTTTTTGATGAACGGTCAATTTGAACTCCTTAAGGTGCAGTTTCGAACAGTTCCATTATAACATGTATTGACAACTTATGCAAGGTCTGTATGATGAGGCGAGATATCAGTTTTTCACTGCTCTTCATCCAAAAGGATCCATTAATGGCAAAACCGAGTTTTCCTTCCTCGTACAAAAAGAAGCTGCTCGCGCATCTGAAGTGCAGATACGCAAACGGGGCGACTCTCACTCAGGAAGAAATGGACAAAATCCATCTTGAAGATACCATTAAAGAAAATCTGGCATACTGGAAACGACAAGTTCAGTTGGCTGATGATAGCGACCTCGTGCGCATCGAGTATTGTCAGGCACAAGCACGAAACATTGCAGCAAACCTGCACACAAAGGAGGTCAGAGCAGAGGAAGACCACCCGATGAGTGGCCTGCTCGAACAACTATTCACTGAGGCGAGCCAGCTCCCCCAAGTTCACTAGGCTTCTCTTCACTCGAATCCCCGCAACCATGCGGGGTATTTAGTAGACATGAATGAAGCGAGGGTGTGTGGAATTTCAAAATCACTTAATTTTCAAGCATAATTCCCTTTCCATCCTGCACGCCATACGCGGTTACTGAGGTAATATTTGTTTTGTAGTCACCCCGTCCAATGTAATCTCTCGTTAGGCCTACACCATCCATTTTTCCCTTTTTCATCACCTGAACAAGCGCACGAAGTTGTTCCCCCCTGCCTTCTCGAGATAATACATCGGCCGCCTGTACTTCAGCCACCGTTGCTGGGCGACCAATTTCCTCATGGAGCTCTTTGGCTAAACTTGTAAATGGGGTAAGCTCGATACCATCTGGTATGACCATTTCCCTGTTCAAGATTTCTGGATTATCAATCATTGATTCTATTGTAATTCCTTGTGGCAAACCCTCTTCCGCCATTTGATGCGTAGCGATGCCAGCCCCTCCAATTGCAGCGGTAAAAGCGAGTGCGCGCCCAAATTTGCTTGCACCTAAATTTGCAAGTAATCCCCCCTCCTCTTCTGCCTTTGTGTTTTCTTCTGGTGCTCCTTCTTTCATAAAATTTTATTATTTCCTCTTGTAAAAAAAACTAGGCATGCAATGCATCACGCATTCGCGTAAGTTTTGCGATTTCCTCATCAAGAAATGCTTCAGCTTCGAAAATGGCATCTCCCTCAAGATTACTTCCAACCATACCGGCATGGCCCGCGTTATAGTGCAGTGTGCGGAAAATTTTAGAATACATTTCAGACCGTTGCTCCATTGCTTCGGGGTCAACTATCCCACCATTGATTTCTGAAAGCTTCGAGATTAATTCTTCATTTTTCGTCAGTCCACGATACAGTAGCGTCTCTCCATTTAGCCCATCCAGTGCGCGAAGTGCCTCATCTTTGGGGTCTCTTTGTTGTCCGCTTGTTGGTGCTCCTTCCATGTTTTTTAGATTAGCTTCTATGCCACCAAGTCTACCCCCCCCCGATGGGGCGAGTCAAGGAAAAATGGCGTAGCAAAAACCCAAGGGCGACCCTTTTAAAATTCTTAAGGGTCGCCCTTGGGTTTTAAATTGTAACCCCACCTACCTTCTTGGTTTTCCCAAATACTTGCGTGACTCGATAGCGAGGACACGTTTTTCGAGACGGGCGAATTGCTGCAAATCAACTTTCTGTTTCATGTCGGTTTTTATTTCCTGAGTGTCTTCGAGCAACCGACCGATCATTTCTGTGTGTGCCCTGAGTGTTTCGGCTTGACCCGTTAGTAGCATTGTATGCAAATTCAACAACCTCTCCTGTGCGCCGACCAATGCTCTAGTTTCTTTTACATCTGCGTGAAGACTCGAAAACTGCTCCCCAATCACTGAAACTTTGTGTTGAAAATCTTCGGAGAGTGCACCGACGTTACGCTCCGACTGCGTTGCGTGCCCATCAAGACGATGCTGGAAATCCTCGGAAAGTGAGCCCAAATAGCGCTTCACCTCGTCACCAGAATAACTTTTGGTTGTGGTCTTTTTTGCCACCTTTTTCTGTACTTTTTTGACTACCATGAGTAAATGCTAGCATGGGTGGGGTGAATTGCAAACGGTCGGTTGAGTTCTGGGCGAATCTAGGGAAAAACCTATCGGGATACACAAACACTGCGACCTATCACGACTCGAGAGGTCACTTTCTTTTTTATCTTAAAAGAGCCTTTGCTATTGCGATTGGCTTGCTGCCCTCCATTTTAGCTTGCTTCATCAAGGCAATAAGCATGTCTTTTTGCACAATATGGCTATCGCGCTGTAGCTCAAAAGCTGCCTTAGCTTCACCGAGGGTAGGGTGTCTTTGCAACTGGGATGATAAATCTGTGATAAAATCGCTGAATCCTTCTGGTCTATAATCAGAAGCGCGTGCGGGGACACTTAGCTCTTTGTCCGCCCTTGCTGTATACTCTGCCTCAACCACCGCACTGGTGTATTCCTGTCACGCAACGTGCATACTATGATTCCCCACCTGCTCATACGCCATTCCACCACCA
Organism: Candidatus Lloydbacteria bacterium; assembly: GCA_043720495.1. Classification (GTDB taxonomy): domain Bacteria; phylum Patescibacteriota; class Minisyncoccia; order Phycocordibacterales; family UBA6899; genus MHLP01. The sequence goes on from JAYSSO010000135.1 coordinate 3,881, forward strand.
ACAATTCCCGCTGTCACACCGAGAATTGTTCCCACTGCAGCCAAATTACCTCGCAAGGTCGTTTTTTCCGTTTCCCTGCGGGTACCTCCCCACTGTGCTAAATTTTTTAAACGGAAACCAATTATGTTTGACCTCCAATATATTCATTAAACAGCATATACCTGTTCAGTGGCCTCCTCAGTAAAACCCTTTTCAACACCCTTGTTTATGGATGCCGCTTGTTTGCCTTGCGTTTCAGTTAGGACAAGTTTTGTGCCCACGGAACCATTTTCATCCATTACACTTTGCCATGTTGCCCCATCTCTCACTAATTTTTTTATTTGGAGTTCGTTTGCCCTCTCGGCGAGCTGTTGAATATTCTCGATGTCATCACAAATTTCCTCATACTTTTTCTTGTCATACTTCTGCACAATTCTCGCTATCGCATTAACTGTCAACATAAAACCGCCGATCCCCCCAATGGCCGCCAGCGCACTTCCACCACTTAGAAACGCAAGTATACCCACTGGAAGGCTGAGCATGTATCCAGTGGAGGAACCGTCTTTATCATAAAAATCATCGATACTCTTTATTGTCCCAATTAATTCACGAGCTTTTGTGTTAAGCCCCCGAAGCTTCGGATTTAGTTCTTTAAGGCGCTCATCTAACTGTCCTAATAATTCAGCTTCAGCATTCTCCTCTATATCGAACACCAATTCTTCTTGTTTGTTTACATATTGCTCACCGTTCGAATCTTGTGTTCCTTCGTGTCGCATATAATTAAGTTAATTCTATTCACCAAATTCTACCCCCCCCCGCAGTGATGTGTCAACAAAAAATGGTGTAGCAAAAAAACGGACAACTTCTTCGAGGTCTTCCATTACATGGACGGTACACCTTTTGGATATTTCAGAAAATATCTCAAAAGGTCTTGCGGTTTGGGTCCCATGCCCACACCTCACCTCTCAAAGCTGAGGAACGACCTTAGACTACTTTTAAGGTTATTTTGTTTGAAATATATAGTGTGTTACGAAATCAATTCAAATTATTGCCCCCATCCACATATAAATTTCTGTAGATTGTGGCTTAATGGTAAAAATGTGAGGCTAATTTAATGATAAGGTGGCTCTATTAAGAGCTTATTCAGTAAATAATTATGGCGCAATTTAAAAAAACACAAACCGTGCCCCATTTGTGGTGAACACAGCAAGAAAAATGGTTTCTCTCGTGGAGTGCAACGATATGAACGCAATTCCTGCGGAGCACAATTCCAAAACAAACGACGCGACCATATCAGCCCCGTACTCTGGCATGAGTACACACGCGAACATGCCACTGTTCCCGTATTGGTACGTCGTCATGGGTTAAGCGAGAAAACAATACGTACAAAACTTCATGCGTACATACCACCACCGCATGTACCAACACCACGAAGCATGGTGGCGATTGGGGATGCCACATACTGCGGACCCCATTCGTGGATGCTCGTTATTCGTGACCCTCATGCACACGAGAATGTGTACATGAAAGAATTGTTTAATGAAACACCCAGCGCATATCAAGACGCACGACGTGAGCTCGAAGCATTGGGATTCGTTATCACGGCATTCGTGGGAGACGGCAGGGTGGCTACGCCATGGCTCTTTGCGGACATTCCGGTGCAGATGTGCCACTTTCACCAAGAACAGATCGTCGTGCGCTATACGACGAGAAATCCACTCCTCGATGCAGGGAAAGAGCTGCTCGCACTTGTGGGAACACTCTCCACGAATGACGAAGCTTCGTTTACCGATGCATTTCGGCTCTGGTGTCGTACATGGGAGGAGTTTTTAAAAGAGAAGACCGTTGATACAAAGACAAAGCGGTTTTCTTGGACACACAAGAGACTGCGCCAAGCGCGGGACAGCATTCACATGCATTTACCCTATTTATATACATTTGAAAAATATCCTGAACTGAATATACCGAACACGACGAACTCGCTCGATGGGTCGTTTAAAAAAGTGAAACTCGCGATCGGTGTCCACGCAGGACTTCCGCA
>JAYSSO010000136.1:0-17058 GCA_043720495.1 Candidatus Lloydbacteria bacterium
TTTTCTGAAGCGCATATGCGTTTATGGTACCACGTCGCTTCGACTGCGGTTCCAGCCCCGGGCGGAGCCCGCGGTTGTATGGCCGCTCAAAACAAAACCCGCAAGAATTTCTTGCGGGTAACTCTTTAAAAAAGTGCGTCGAGTGGACGATAATCACGAAAGAGGCCGTGCTTTTTCATGACGTGCTCATTCGTCAGCAACCCTCGCCACGTCTGCAGTCCTTGTCGCAGTCCCGTGTCATCACGGAGGGAAACGTAGTCACCCGTGTGACTTGCGCGCCGATGCGTCACCATGTGCAGTACATAAGGAAGAGTTACCTGGGTGAGGGCCTTCGTTGCGTCAGCGGGAACCGTGGACCCTGGGATATTCGGCACCGCAGAAAACACAAGATTCCTTGCACCCCTGATGAATGTTTCTCCCGGCTTGGTCGGATTTCCCTTCGTCCAAGCGGTCGAGCCACCTTGGTCAATGGAGACATCGGCAATATACGCACCATGCTTCATAATGCGAAAGTGTTTCTGCGTCAGCACAATTGGCGCCTCTTTTCCACCAGGAAGCATTGGCCCACTTATGACAATGTCAGCGTCGGCGAGAATTTTTTTTGCGAAGGGCTCCTCAAAATGCTCAAGGGAAAACACTTTCACCGCTGACTCGAGCTCGTGGTATTTCTCCTTGAGCTCTTTTACTCGAGGATTCCATGAATCAAAAAGTGTGATGAAGCCGATTTTTTCGGCAATCGCACGATTGAGTGCCGCTTCGCCAACATTTCCCACACCGATAATCACGGCAGACAGATTGCGGGGTCTCACCCCCTTGTGGTGGAGAATCGCGGCACGCATGGCCTGCGTTCCAGCGATTTTTGACATCGGAACAAGGAGCGGAAACGACATTCTTCCTGTTGCGTGCTTATCAGCGGGGACCGCTACGGTTTCATATGCGATTGCAGTAATCTCGTTTCGGAGCAAATTGCGCGTGAGCTCTATTGGGCTTCCCGCAAGATGTAAATACGTAAAGAGTGTTTTTCCTTTCAGGAGTAGCAGATGTTGATACTCCGACGGCACCGGCTCTTTGATTTTCACAACAATATCGGAATTTGCCCAAATTGGATGTGGGTTTTCGACTATCAGCGCTCCGGCTTCCTCGTACGCTTTGTTCGAAAATCCAGATAGTAAACCCGCCCCAGACTCAACGATAACTGCAGCGCCGAGTGTCGCAATTGCCCGAACACCACTTGGTGATATTCCCACGCGCCCCTCTTGCTCTTTCACTTCCTTTGGCACACCAACAACACATGTAGGCATAATGTCTCCCACTTAAGAATACATCCAACATCACTCTATTCCCCGTAGGGTCAATGTCAAATCGTGGAAATTATGCGCTTTCACCCACTTCCGCTACAATAGCCAGATGAAAAGAGAGAAAATCGTCGTCGCATTTTATGGACTTCCCGGTAGTGGCAAGGGAACGCAGGCAAATTTGACCGCAAATACCTATGGTCTCGTCAATTTTGACACCGGAAAGTTGCTCGAATCCATCTGGCATGACCCAAAACGGCAAAAAGAAGCTCTCGTAATCAGGGAACGCGCGCTTTTTGATGGAGGAAAATTAAATGCACCGAGCTTTGTGCTCAAGGAAGTAGAGAAGAAAACACGTGAATTAGCCAAAAAAGGCCTTGGCATTGTCTATTCCGGGTCCCCGCGCACCATGTTCGAGGCCGAGGGACTCGTGCCGAAACTTGAGTCACTCTACGGAAAAAGTCGTGTGTTTTTCTTTCTTCTCGATGTTGATGAAAAGGATTCAATCAAAAGAAATGGCGCACGACGTCTCTGTAATTACTGCAAAACAGGTCTTATGGCGCTCTACTACCCCTCGAAAAGCCCAAAATACTGCCCAAATTGCGCGGGTTCACTCTATCGTCGCTCAGTGGATGATCCAAAAATAATTCCCAAACGTCTCATCGAATACAAAGAGCGTACTTTGCCTATAGTTTCTTATCTCAAAAAACGTGGCAACAACGTAATCAAACTAAACGGCCGAAAAGCGCCTTATCTCATTTTTCAGGAAGTCGAAAAACATATCAACAAACACACTCTAGGGGTTCGTGCGAAGCTGTCCTCATAAAAACACATTGACAATAACGTTGATGTGTTTTTTATCCAATAATGTCCTTGAGTTATCCACAGTGTGTCCTTGATAGTTCTATAGGACAGATGTACTATTGTCCCAGACGCGAATTGCAGTAGATAGTTATTTGAACTATTGCAATTGCAGTAGTTCTTTACACAATCAAACCATAGTTCGTGTTTTCCTCCAACAAACTTTAGTACCGGCGCTCGTCGGTACTTTTTTTACCCAAAAAACTTTATAAAATGGCGCCTTTCTTCGTTAACTTCGACCAGCGATTCGGAGAACTTACAGTGAGTAAGTCCTCTCGAATACGCTAGTCTCGTTGCCTCGAAATGCATCCATTTTATAAAGTTTTCCTCTGTGAAACTATTTGTCCTATATGTCTTTTATAAGCTACTTTATTAAGAAGCGCTCGAGCATATACTCAAGATTCTTATCAGATCGATGTGCTTCATGGTACATGTTTTTTAATATTCGGAGATTTTCATCAAGTTCCTCAAGTAGAAACTTTTTTGACCAGGCCACGTAGCGTCCGTAGTTGTACGCACTCACCCCACCCGCAATTGCGTCCTCCCTGTTACATATCGTCGAGAGATAGAGCAGTTTCGTTACCCAAAAAATAGTACCATGAAGCTCTTCAGGTTGCGCGCCCTCACTTACCGCCTTGCGATACAGCACCCAAGTACGCTTTTTATCTTTTGCACAGTAGGCATCTGCGAGAGCGAACGCTATGGGCGATTTTTTCTCCTTTTTTGCAAGGGAAAATGTCTGTATTGTTCCCAATTTCTTAAAAATATCCAAAATATCCTTATTTGGAGCCGTTTCGCGGATAAACAGTCGATTTGGGCTCGTTTTTAGGGAAACAGTAAAAAACCCTTCAGCTTCTGGGGCATCAAGCACACCATCAAACACAACTATATTTTCCCCACCAAACAGATTTTGCTCAAAAATCGCCTCATTGGCCTCCTGCGGACTGAATCCAACGTCATTAAAACGCTTAATATTAGCCGTTTCTCTACCCGAATGGTCCAAAATCGCCCGCTCCATAGCCGTTCGCGCATTCAATGTGTCATCCCCCACAAATACCTGAATCATGTCACAAATTTTACCACGAAAGTATCTCCTCACCACCCTGAACACCAGCTTAGCTACAAGGCAACTTGAGGTCCGACCTTGGCTTTGAAAGGTCGTACCTCGGAGAAGTTGGTTGCCGTTTCTTGAGTAGTACACCAAAAACGGCCTAACGTCTTGAGGCCTTCCATTACATGGACTGTATACTTTTGGATATTTGCAAAATATCACTCACCCCCACGACGTCACCCTAACGGCAATTTTGGTATACTGACATGGTGAAAAATATTCTTCTTACAGGAAAGCCCAAAAGTGGCAAAACAACGTTACTTCGTAAAATAATTGCTCAAATTCCAAATAAGGTAGGTTTTGTGACCAACGAAATCAGAAAAGACGACGTAAGGGTGGGATTTGAGATTGAGACATATTCTGGTGAGAGAACAGTACTCGCCCACATTGATTTTGATAAATCTCACAGCGTCAACAAATATGGTCTTAATCTTGATAACCTAAACAAAATTCTCCCTTCAGTCGCGAACTTCAAGGATGAAATCTTGTATTTGGATGAAATTGGTCAGATGGAACTTCAATCTCAGGATTTTGTTCTTCTAGCAAAGAAGTACCTCGATGCCGAAAATATTTGCCTCACAACTCTCACCTCAGTCTATGAGGATGACTTCACCAAAGAAGTACGAGAACGTGATAATGTGATCATTTATGAAATCACAGAGGAGAACAGGGAAAAAATATACGAAGAAATTCTCTGTATGTTGAGGTAGGTCGCAGGTCTGGACAATAAACTGCTGCATCATTCAAACGCTCAAACACAGTTCTAACTTTCCCACAGAAACTCTCCACGCATTGGTCTTTTGAAGACAAAAGCCCAGAATGAGTCTTGTGTGGATACTCAAGCAGACTAAAGACATTTCCGTTTTAATCTGATAATCTTTTTGTATGAACGTACCCCAGGAACAAGGTTACACTGGCGACCAGTCACTCGAGCACGAAAATCTCGAGCCACAGAGAATTTTACACATCGAAATGGACGAGGTGCCCGAAGTCAGCACTTTTGTTCAAGAGGTTGCATCACTCTCTGTCGGAGAGCAAATCCAGAGAACGTCAGACTTCATCAAGTTTCAATTTAAGAATGCAATTTCCCCAAGCAATAGGAGTTTACCACCAGAAGAACAGGAAAAAATTAGAAAAATCTTTGACCAATCGACTCCCAAAAAATTATCGGAGTGTTTAGGGGGCTATGGCGTCTGTGTGGAGTATCATGTTTTAGGAAAAAATATTTTTGATAAATTGGGCATACCGGCTGAATTTAAAACAGTAAAAATTGAAGGTGGACCAAGTCACACATATCTCGACATAGAGGTTGATGGCGCTTGGCAGATATTTGACCCCTTTGCAGAGGTCTATCTGAGTGACGCAGGGAATACACGCTCAAGGCTTTTTTCAAGTGATTATTATAAAAGTTCGAGAACGGTGAGCACGGAATAGTGCTGTTATTTTACAACGTAATTAAATTACAAAATGGAAGCACAAATTCAAAATTATCGAAATCTAATTGTACTTGGTGATAATTATCTAGCCAAAACGGATTGCAAGCGTTTTGTACAGCATTTGATGTGGATTGAAGCTATGCTTGATAGAGCAAAAGTGGAGATTGCTGAAATGTCTACGTCAACAGCTGAAAGCGAAACTTCTCGTGCTTTTACGAAGGAGGTTTATCTGTATCTAGATAACGTGATTAGACCAAAAACTTCAGAGATAATAAAATCAATGAGCGAAGAAGAGAGGAATAGCCTGGCTGGTGCATTGCGAATGTCTTCGTCAAACGATGCCCAGTGGGCAAAAGCTACATAAGGTAAACGCAGGCGGATTAAAAGGTGCCCTGATATGATACCGAAAAACGAAAAGGCTCCAATGGAGCCTTTTACTTTTTGACGCACACCAAGCAGATTCCGAATCTCCATTACGGCATCCTAGATTAAACGTGTCCCTCAAATTCGTTTCATTTCTTCTGATAACATTTGCTACTATAAGCATATGTTATGAACACATAGCTGGAGTGTGAGCGGGGTAATAGTTACTGCGTCGAGGAAAAAATGATATCTCCAATATCAGCTCGAAATTGATTGATTGCACTTGAGTCAGGGGGCCTTTTGGGGAATGTGCGATTTGAGAGGATAACATATGCCACACCTTTTTCCCTATCAACAACACAAAGCGTTCCCGTAAAACCCGTTTTTCCAAATGTTTTTTGGCCACAATACTTGCCCATATATCTTGGTTGATTGAGTTCCCAACCGAGCCCAGCAAAGTCACCTAACTCGGGGATCTGATTCGTTTCGATTTGTGAAATTATTGATTCCGAAAAAAACCGCTTCCCCGCAAGCTCACCGCCATGAAGCAACATTTCTAAAAAATTGAGGATGTCCGGGGCGGTCGAGAATAATCCCGCATGTCCAACAATTTTTTCATCTTGTTTGCAAATATATGCGCTTTCATCATGCACGACCCCCCGCACCAGCCCTCGCCAACTATCTATTTCGGTGGGAGCAATATCGGAAAGTGAAAAATGTTCTGGAAAAAACGTAGTCCTTCCCATGTTAAGTGGTTTGAAAAAATTCTTTTCTGCCAAATTATGGAGTGTATCGCCGTATACTTTTTCGACAACAAGGCCGAGTAGCGCCGCAGGAATATTCGTATACTTAAAAATAGTACCAGGTCTTTTCTCAAAATCATGCGTAAGCAGTGTCTCAAAAAGTTCTTTTGTGCTTTTTGGCTTGAGGGATGCGAGTCCATACCCGTCGAGTGTATAGGTCAGGAGATGGTTTATCAAAACATTCTCCCTGTCACTGTTACGAAATTCCGGAACATAATCAATAAGCTTGTCAGTGATTTTTAATTTACCTTTATCAATAAGCGAAAGCGCGAGGCTCGCCGTAGGTATAGATTTGGTGATAGAAGCCACGTCGTAGATGGTCAGGGGCGTGACGTGCGGTGCATCACTCTCGTACGTAAAACTCCCAAAGGGCAGAACCTCGCGTTCCCCACTCACAGTGACAATCCCCACAACACATCCGGGAAAAATCTTCTCGGCAATCGCACGACCCACCCGGTCCCCAATTGTAAGAGTTGCATTCAGCATGTTATTTCAAACTTCCCCAACGCTCACCTTGCTTGCTGTCGACCACAAGCGGAATGTGCTCGCCAATTGTGCCTTTGTTTGCGGAAATCATTGCCTTACTCACTACGTCGGTTACTTTCTTTATTACCTCTTTATCATCCTTCACTTCAAAGATAAGCTCATCGTGCACCTGAAGAATGAGCACGGCATCTTTTGCAAGACCCACTTTTGTTATTTCATCATCAGCCTTTTTCATTGCGATTTTTACAAAATCCGCCGCCGTTCCCTGTATCGGCGCATTCATAGCCATGCGTTCGGACATAGCTTTCATAAACGGAAGCCTAGAGCGTAAATTTGGAAAATATCTTCGGCGCCCCACAATAGTCTCCGTATATCCCTTCTTCGTCGCCTCTTTTTTTACTTGATCAAAATATTCAGCAATGCTTGGGAAAGTAATGAAGTATTGATCATAAAACTCCTGCGCTTCCTCACGGCTTGAGCCCAGATTTGTCTTGAGTGCTGAAACACCCATTCCATAGATAATGCCAAAGTTAATAACCTTTGCTCGCCGTCGCATTTCCTTCGTCACCTCCTCCGGCTTGACCCGAAAAACGCGCGATGCCACCGACGTGTGAATGTCTTCCCCTGACTGAAAGATTTCGGTAAGCCCGGGGTCTTTCGAGAGCATCGCCAAGACACGCATTTCAATTTGTGAATAATCAAAAGCAATAAGTACGTGCTTCTCTGGTGCAATAAAGGCGTCACGCACCACAGCACCAAGCCCCTCACGAACAGGAATGTTTTGTACGCTCGGATTTGAAGAGGAAAATCGTCCCGTCGCCGCACCGTCCTGGTGCCACGTCGGATGAATTCTTCCCGTTGCATCAACAGCGAGTGGGATATTATCAATATATGTTGATAGCAGTTTTTGCAGTTCGCGATATGCAAGTATCGACGCAATAATAGGGTGGGCATCTTTTAACTTCTCCAGTTCGGATTCACGCGTCGATCGAGCTCCACCCGCCGTTTTTTTGAGCCCCTTCGCGGTCAATTGCATTTTGTCGAAGAGAATCACCCCAAGCTGTTTCGGTGAATTGATATTAAACTCTTCCCCTGCCCCAAGATAGATTGCTTTCTCGGCAACAGTTAATTGCTTGTGGTATTCGACGGAAAGTTTTTTAAGATACGAAACATCAATCAACACACCGTGCATGTGTGTTTTTTCAAGAATTGGAATAAGTGGTAGCTCAATGTCATCGAAAATGTGTAACAATCCCGCCGTCTTCAGCTCACCAAGAATTTTTGCATATGCTGTCGCAAGATCATTCTCGCCCGTATAATCTTTGATCTCTTCAATTCCGGGAGTGGTGAGGTCAGAATTCAGTATCCAAAGACCAACCGTCGCTTTTTTGAGAAGCACTGGGTCAAGCGCCTCCACGAGCGCAACTTCCGCATTACCTTCAGTCTCTCTGGATTTTCCAGTCTTGCCGGATGTTTCCGTTTTTCCAGAATTTTCCAAAATTAAATTCGCCTCAACTACAGACACTTCTTTATTAAAAAGAAGTTTCATGCGCGACTGAAGCCCTCTAAATTCAAGCTGGTTAAACAATGTAATTGCGCGATCTATCGTAAACGTTTCATCCCATGTCTTCTCCGGAAGCACATAAGTGATGGGCGCATCCCGCCTGATGGTCGCAAGCATTTTTGAAAACAGTGCATCTTCCTCGCCGGCAATCAGTAGCTCCACAATGCGCGGCTTAATACCCGCATCAATAACTCCTTGCTTGCTTTTCTTGAGCGCTTTGTAAATTCCCTCTATGGAGCCAAATTTTTGTATCAGCTCACTTCCCGTTTTTTCTCCGATTCCCGCAATGCCGATGATGTTGTCCGACGGGTCACCACGAAGCCCTTTGTAGTCAGGGAGCAGGAGCGGACCAAACCCAAAACGTTCCATAACCTTGTCTTCGTCATAGGTCACCGTGTCACTAATGCCTTTTCGTAGCGTGTACACGCGCACACGTTTTCCCGACACCAGCTGAAGTGTGTCCATATCGCCGGACACAATTAAAATTTCAAGGTCTTTTGCTTTTTTTAATTGCTCTACGATAGTGCCAAGCATGTCGTCTGCCTCAAACCCGGGCTTGTCGTAAATAGGAATATGAAATGCGGCAAATATGTCACGACTGCGCTCGAGCTGTTGCTTCAGCTCTTCATCCGTTTTTGCGCGTCCCGCCTTGTAGTCTTTATATTCTTTATGTCTGAATGTCGGACCAGGCAGGTCGTAGCACGCCGCCATGTAGTCCGGCGAAAATTCTTGAATGCCTTTGATAAGCATCGTAGAGAGTCCATACAGTCCACCCGTTGGCTCCCCCGCTTTGGTCGCGAAATCCGGAAGTGCATGATATGCCCGATGCACAATCGCATGCGCATCAAAGAGTACCAGTCGTTTTGCGTGTGTTTTTGCAACCATGGCAGTTATGCCACCATCATACCAGCACCCTTCTATATAACAAAAAACCCACCGAAATTGGCGGGTTTGAAAAGAACGACTATGCGACTTCAGGTGGTGTCATGTGTTCAGAGTTTCACGGGATTAGATAAACAAACCAGGGTTGGGGGTAATGCTTAGGTGTTGCGGACTGCCAAGAATCGGCAGGAGTCACACCAGCCATCCCAGAGAGAGATGGAGAGGCGACGCCGGCCGTCGTGCCCGTAGAAGGCGTACACTACATCTCGTCTTCCCGAAATGACGGGACCGGAACCGAGTGCGAGGATGGGGTACTCTAACTGCTCTTTGAAGTGTACCCTACGATAAGTGAGGAGCTCAGCGATGTTGGCTGGACGGAGGGCGCGACGTGACATCTCCTCGATCACTTCTTCAGTCAAAGCATAGCGACCCATGTGAACAATCACGGGAACGATATTCTTCACACCGCTTTCGGTAATTGGGAAACGCTCCGACGTGATGTCCTTGCTTACCCAACCGTAACGCCCAAGTGCAATCATCTCCATAAGCGGGAGGTCATAATTGACGGTAATCATGAAGGAACTTTCATTCAAAAAAACAAACCTGGTGAATTATATCATATTTTTCTTTTTATCAAGATTTGGAAACCGAGTTTCCAGATAGCTTTTCATTGCCGTCACTTGCGATAAATCCCCCCTGCTGCAAACTCCACAAATGTGCGTACATTCCTTTTTTCTCGAGCAGCGCATCGTGCGTTCCGTCTTCAATGATACGCCCCTTATCCATCACGATGATGCGGTCCATACTGCGAATGGTCGAAAGGCGATGAGCAATGACGAGTGTCGTGCGCCCCTTCATCAGCTCACCGAGTGCTTCTTGGATGTGTCGCTCGGACTCCGAATCCAACGACGATGTCGCCTCGTCGAGCACAATAATCGGCGCATTCCGCAGAAATGCTCGTGCGAGGGCAACGCGTTGTCGTTCCCCACCCGACAGCTTTATCCCGCGCTCTCCAACCAACGTGTCGTACCCGAGAGGTAGGCGCTCAATAAACTCCCCACAGTGCGCAAGCTCTGCCGCGCGCACCACTTCCTCGTCACTCGCTCCCGGCTTGCCATAACGAATGTTTTCCAACAGAGAGCGATGAAAAAGCAGCGGATCCTGCGGGACCAAGGAGAGTGTCTGACGCAAGTCAGTTATCGAAAGTTTGCGAATCGAAACGCCGTCAACGGAAATATCGCCTGCGGTTGGATCATAAAATCGAAAAAGCAGTTTCACGATAGTGGACTTCCCCGCTCCAGACGGCCCCACGAGCGCCACACGCTCTCCCGCCTTAATGGTACTCGTGAAGTCCGTCACCGTGTCCTCTTTGTTGTAACCAAAATCAACGTGATCAAATCGAATATTTCCCAAGACATATTCGATCTGCTCGGCATCTTTAGCTTCAGTAATCTCATGCGGAGCAAGCATAATCTCCGCCATTTCTTTTGCATCGGCAAAACTCTCATACACATCGCGAATAATTCGACTAAATGACCATAGCCGACCCGTCAGGCTAAAAATATATGTTTGCACAAGAACGAACATTCCTATAGAAAATTCGCCTTTCGCCCACAAGTCAATACCATAGTAAAACACCGCAAACTCCACGAGAACAATGAGGAGCGCCTGAATGGTCTCTATCGACTCCCCAAGATTCCAGCGAAAACGCGTCATGCGCATTTGCGTACGCACCTCTTTGCGGTATCGCGCTTTTTCCAGTTCATGTGAACCGTGCGCATCAACGGTTTGCTGATTGGTGATGATATCCGCCAATATTCCCGTTGTCTTTGAATCCTGCGCTGCGCTCGCGATATCATATTTCAACTTCCACCGTGCAAACCCATAATTAAAACTAATGAAAAAAAACGCCCACACAAGAATGATAAGCGCCACAATGGGCCGCTCGTACATGAGTATCCAGATGATTCCCACCACTTGAATAATGATAGGAATAATGTCGAAAAGCACTCTGTCCGCAAGTCGGTCATATGAATTTGCAAAACGATTCACACGGTGCACCAGCGTCCCGGTAAACATGCCGGTGAAAAAACGCTGGGAGTGGTCGATTAAATACGCAAATGCTTTCCCGCGCAAATCTCCCATCACACTTGAAGCAAGGAATTGATTTCCAAAGCTACTCACCCTCCGCGCAAGAAACACAACGACGTTCAATCCGAGTATGACAAGGAGTATATTGCGGAGTGGCACCACTTGGTCTTCCATGCTTCCAGGAAGCGCGAGCACATCAAAAAATTGCTTATAGAAAAGCGGAATGACAATAGTGACGGCGCTCGCCACAAACACGGAAGCTACTACGAAAACTATGCTGAGTGGAAACAGGCAGAGAGAGCCAACATATAACCGCAGGACATCCTTGGTTTCCGCAAGACTCACTTTCGGCGTGGTGATGTGTATATCGCTCACAAAAAGCATGCGCCGAATAAGCCGGTCAAACCAGCCCTGCTCTGTTACCCAGTCATCTGTTTTATAGTCCCTGCGCATAAGAAATTTTTTTTTGAAGCTAAGCTTCCAAAGGTGGCAACAATGCTATTGTGTATTATCACCCCAACTTTCACCATACTCATAATCAAGCAGCTTACGCGCATCTTCGCTATCTTCATCACGCAATGCAAATAAATCAAAACCCCGAGGCGGGTCGTGTGGTCGCGCACCCTCTCTCTCTCGAAGAAATGTTTTAATGCCGTGGTTAGCAAGAAATTGACGACTTTCATTCGCCTGACGTCCATCACGAAAGAATTTTATTCGCGTGCTCACTCCTCCTTTTTATCACTTATTTGGCGTGTTGTCTCATCGACTGCCACAATGGTGAGCCGAGTTGCGTAGGAAGGAAAGCGCTTGCCTAGTTGTTCAGGCCATTCAACCACAACAAGATTATGTGGGTCAGCAAGGAGTCCCGAAAAGCCAAGCGGGCGGAGCTCATCCTCGTGCTCGATGCGATACGCGTCGATGTGCACCAGCTGTGTAAACTGCGCATGACTGGGAATTTCATAGAATCGTCCAATGACAAACGTTGGTGAGGTAACGTGTGTGGGGATAGCAAGTGCTCGCGCGAGGGACTGCACGAGGGCCGTCTTTCCTGCCCCCAGCTCGCCGGAAAGCCCCAACACCGTCGCACGAGCCCTCACCTCATTTGGGGGTAGTGAGAGTGTACTGAGTAGCTCATGGGCGCATGCATCAAGTTCAAGTTGATTGTGTATGAGATAATTCATGCGTGGCAACACTCGCATTAGGCCCCCCTCGGCACATCGCCCTTCATTTTTTCAGTCAACAGGTGCATGGCGTTTTCTCCCTCATCTTCGGTCGTCAGGGCATCATTTCGTGTAACGTAGTATTCTCTTACCTTGCGCATTCCAACAATAACGAGAATAATGCCGGTGAGGTATATTGCCCACTCAAAAATTGAATTGGGAAGTATCCCGAAGCCGTCGTCCACACTTGCAACACTTGCGACGTTGACGCTGGCAGAATTTGCCGAACCTGTTTCACTCGCAAGATCTTTCACCACGTGTACCCCACTTGCATTCTCAAACGTAAGAAACGCTTGTGCGGGAGGGAAACCAACAGCGCTCCCCGTCGTCATCCCGAGCACCGAAAATGTTCGTGTTGATCCCTGTGTAATTTTTCCAAGCGGGAACACATAGTGTTGTGCCCCATTTTTCCCTTCCTCGACAACAAGTGCATTTGCGGTATTGTCACCAATATACGCAACTTCCTTAGGGAGTATCACGGTAAGGTACGCATTCTCACTTGGCGTAGTTTCGTCGTAACGATACGTCACGCGGTACTCTACGGGAGTGTGGATGGGCACTTTCTTCGGTCCTATTTTGTCTACAGTGACTTGAACTCCCTTCCTACCAGTGAGGCTGTTCCACAGTGTTCCCATAGCTCCTTGCGTTGCACCTACGGATGCCAACTGCTCCACACCCCCATTCTCCGTTATGCTACCTGTTGCAAGTGTAGTTGTGGCAGTTGTGTCCATCGTATTTGTAGTGCTCTTTTTCTTAAATATGGTACTCCAAAGATTTCCCGGGCGATAGCTGGGATGTATACCCGGAAGACCGTTCGAGGCTGTCGCGGATTGCGTAGTTGTTTTACTCACGGTTGCATTCGTCACCGTGCCACTCGAAGAAGTCGTGCGCACGACACCGTCACCGCTCGTGCTCGTACGAGGCAATTGTTGCGCCACCGCTTGCTCGGGTGGTGGTGGCGTCGTACCAGTTGTGGTAAAGACTCGACTTACTCCGTAGCTTCTACCCGAAGAATTTTCTGCAACAGCCCTGTAAAAGTAGATGGACCCCGGAACAAGATTGGTAATGCGCACTTCAATTGGTCCTGCTTGTTGCGGAGCACGCCGACGTGGAGTTTGCATTTCCATGCGCTGTGTCGTGCCCCACTCAAACCAAGACTCTGTATTTGCATTTCCATGTGGACTCACATACCCGCGGAGTGTCGCGTAATTGTCGGCCGTCATTTTCGTTGCATTTGTTTCTACAATAACCAGCTCTGTATCGTTTGGTCGTGGCTTTGTTGTAAAATAAGTGGTTTGCCCTGTATCCTTACCCCGACTGCTTTCTACAATGTGTCGAAAAAAGTATTGTGTCCCTGGTGCAAGTCCTATAATTTTGGATGACGTGTTGGTGAGAATATTACTGTTTATTCTTCCTGGAACAGCTCGGGTGGGGGTTACATACGCAGTTCCCGAACCCGAAAGTCCCCATTCAAACCAACTCACTGCATCTGGCATTTGACCTGGGTTCGCTTGTCCATTCAATTGCGCACCTTTGTCGGTAATATAGGATGCCGGTTTCGTGTGTGAAATAGGAGCCGACTCATACGCAAAAAGCGGAGTGGGAAACACAAAAGCGACCGTCGCCGACAGCAAGGCGTACCCCACGACGATACTAGTAAATATAGATGAAATGCGTGCTTCCTTTTGCATCAATCCATTCTACACTATTTTAGTACTATTGTCAATCTCTTAACAATGTTAAATTATTATGTTCTTGTTCGGCGGGTTAGCACGCTGTATAATGAATAGGATTTTTAGAAACGGATGAAGTTCGAGACGGCACGAAGGCCGTGTTCGAGAGGGCTTACTTCTTGGTAAGTCCTCCGAACCGAACTTCGCAGCCAGCGAAGAAATTCGCCGTTTATAAAATCCTATAATATGCCACATTTCCAAGACGAAGCACAAGCAAAACTCTTTAGTGACATGCATGAAAAAGAGGCTGAAATATTGGCCCAAATGCTTGCTGAGCGCTATGAAATCCCCTACATCGACCTCTCTCGTGTCATTATAAACAACAACGCTATTCGACTTCTCCCCGAAGAGGCCTCGCGAAAAATCCGTGCCGTTGTTTTTGCCATAAACAAACATGACGTGAGCGTCGCCGTGCAGTCTCCAAATGACCCACAAGTAGCCACAGTCGTCGCCGACCTTGAAAGACAGGGCTACAAACCCACCGTGTACATCGCATCCGAGTTTGGCATTACACGCGCCTTCGCTGTGTACAAAGAAGTTTCCTATGCAGTTGCAGAAACTGCGGGAGTAATGAGTGTTTCGAACGACACCATGCAACGCTACGTTTCAATTATTAAAACGGTCAGAGATGTAAAGGCGGTCGTTGATGGAGCAATAGCATCCGACAATGTGCACGCACTCTCCGCCGTCGTAGAAATAATCATGGGTGGAGCCGTTGCAACAAATGTTTCAGACGTACACATCGAACCAGAAAAAGAGACGGTGCGAGTACGCTATCGCCTCGATGGTATTCTGCAAGATGTTGCCGAAATTACTCATGTCAACTACAAAAAAGTACTCTCCCGAATCAAACTCCTCGCAGGAGTAAAGCTCAACCTCACCCACGAAGCACAGGATGGTCGCTTTACTATCAAAATAGGTGGCATCGATGTTGAGGTACGTACCTCAATTCTGCCGGCCGCATACGCCGAGTCTGTCGTGATGCGTATTCTCAATCCCAAATCAATTTCCGTTCCACTCGAAGAGCTCGGTATGGACGAATATTTTTACAAAATCATGGTGGAGCAAATCGCAAAACCAAACGGACTCGTCCTCACCACGGGGCCAACGGGTTCGGGAAAAACGACCACACTCTACGCATGCCTCAAAAAACTCCGTAGTCCACAGGTCAAAATCATTACCATTGAAGACCCTATTGAGTATCACCTCGAAGGCATTTCCCAAACACAGATTAACCACGCCCTGGGTTACGACTTCTCACATGGCTTGCGCGCCGCCGTGCGTCAAGACCCTGACGTCATCATGGTCGGTGAAATTCGTGATGAAGAAACGGCCTCCGTTGCAATCGACTCCGCACTCACCGGTCACTTGGTGTTCTCAACTCTGCACACCAACAACGCCGCCGGCGCCATCCCCCGCCTCATCGATATTGGCGTGAACCCCAAGATTATTAGCTCTGCCTTAAACATTGCTATTGGGCAACGCCTCGTGCGCCGCCTCTGCAAAGAATGCAAGGTGGAATACATTCCCGAGGGCAAGGAGCTAGCGGCCCTCGATCGCGAATGGCCGGAAATTCTGCGCTGTCGACCCAATGTGGTGCGACCCGAGAAGCTCTGGAAACCTGTTGGTTGTGAAAAATGCTCCTTTACGGGATTCAAAGGACGAGTATCTATTTACGAAGGTCTACTCATGGATAGAAACATTGAAAATATTTTGCGCGAAAATCCTTCTGAGCGTGAAATCAAAGAAGCCGCAAAACCACAAAATATCCTCGACATGAGGCAGGATGGGTTTGTGAAGTGCTTTAGTGGGATGACGGCGATATCCGAAATTGAGCGCGCGGTCGGCCTCGAAGAAGGCCGCTGAGGTAATTTGGGCGCACTGCTTGTTATTTTTTTGCTCGGTTTTGGGGCAGTATCACTCATACAGCCCCTGCAACACTGCGCCAAAAATAACTTCGCATTGCATCCCAAATAACCTCAGCGAAAAAGTGGCGAATTTCTTCGTTAACTTCGGCGAGTGGTTCGATGGACTTACGATGAGTAAGCCCCCTCGAACACACTCACCTTGTCGTCTCGAACTTCATCCAAATTTAAACTGACTAATCCCACAATTTTGAAATTCGTGAACAATTATAATTTATAGTCATTTACCTGGATGAAACAAAAAAGTCCACAGAAATTGTGGATGTTGCTAAGTCAATACAAGTTCGGGAACAGGCAAACCGGAAAAATGTTTCAGTGTGTTCTCACTGCTCTTCTCAAGAACGAAGTTTCGGAATCCATAGTGCTTGCGATAGAGCTCCTCTATCTCCTTCCCCATAAACAGTTCAACGCCCGAAATATGCCATGGGTGATCCCTTGGTGCATGGACCCGGATTGGGCAGTCGTCGATTCTCTGAAGGTGGCGTGAGTAGTAGAGGCGCTCTTTTGTCTGAAGAAAGCCCATACCGTTTTCTTTTTCAACCACGAGCTTATCGCCAGTGAGCACTCCGGCATAAATTTGAGTTATGCCATGGTCGATGGTAGGGGACTCAAATGAGTCATCATACGCTCCACGCGTACTGACTGCGACAACGACAAGTGTGCCGGTCTTACCTGCGATCTTTAACTGTATTGCCCTATAGCATTCAGCGACCTGAGGGTCTGGAGATCCTTTCTGCAAATACATTAAGTCCTCGGCGATATCCCCAGTGCTCTCTCCCAGACGAATACACTCACGGAGCTTATCCAGCATTTGCGACGCACGATTACTGCCAATGACAAGCGCGGCCCTCTTTGTGGCTATAGACTTTTCCAACGCTTGATATTTTTTCGCCAGATTAACAGTGTTTACCATATACACTCCGCATTGAAATAACTCTTTGAAAATCCTACCAGCTATACAAAATAACACAACAACCGCATAAAGCGGTTGTTGTGTCATCTCATTATCTTGCCGGTTTGAAAAAGAGGGGGAGTACCATGGTCAGCGAACTGCCGCGGCGGAACAAAATGCTCCTCCTATTCCCCTTTTTCAAACCTACAAAATTTCAAATTCGCTTCAACACATGACCCTTCAAATAACTACTTTAATCAAAGTTGAAAAAAGTTAAATGCATTCCTTAGGTGTCCGCCAGCACGTACGCACGGGGCGACAACCAGTGGGTCCTAGGAGATGCATCATGGAAGCCTGTGGGGCCTTAATTATTTGAAGGGTGATATGCAGAAGCAT
>JAYSSO010000137.1:0-5784 GCA_043720495.1 Candidatus Lloydbacteria bacterium
CCACCAGGACCCAGAATGAGCGCCCGAGTTCCCATGTGCATCTCCCATTACAAGAATCTACAAAAATTGTACATTCTTTCAAAACTTTGTCCACCCGCCTGGACTCGCCGACCACTTCGGCAGGTGGTTTTCGGACTCGCTGACTCGTCATCGAAAACCCTTTCGAGTCCAGTCGTGAGCAAGCAGATGCTCACTCAGCTGTACATTCGAAGACTCATGTCCACCCGCCTGGACTCGAACCAGGGACCAGTCGTGTATAAGACGACCGCTCTACCAACTGAGCTACGGGTGGATTTTATCACCATCCCACAAGACGACGATATCCGCACATCATAGTGAATATAGACAATATCTGCAAATCAGCACTTTGGAATACGGTCTTTCCAGATCAAACGCATTATTTGCTCTACAATGTAGCCAAGTGCTAGTCCAACAACAAATCCTCCAAATATGTCGATTGGCCAATGTACTCCAGCACCAATGCGCGCAACCCCAATCAGGACGGCCCCAACGAGAAACCATTTTCCTAGTCGCGGATTGCAGAAGTACATCGTGACTGCAAGTCCCGCAAAAAACGCCGTATGTGATGAAGGAAATGACTGGAGGCCGAATGGATCACTGCTCACCAAAAATGCGGGGGGGATTTCAAGGGAGGCAAAGGGTCTGGGCGTGAGATAAAAATTCTTAATGAGTATCGTGAACGCATACGCAAGCAGGGGTGCGCAATATATCCTCCAAAGTGTCATCTGCAATTTCCCTTCTTTGTGGCGATAGAGTTCGTACACAATAGGAAACATGCCGAGCACCAGCGGAAACCAAACAGCAAAAAAAACGGTAACCCCTGAGACATATGATGCTGGTCCTAGTAACCAGTAGATGAACAAAAAAAATTGCTGGTGAATCTCTGCCACCACTACAGCATACAACATTTATTCTTTTTCGTGACGTGCACTTGCGAGAATAACGAGGTTGCGAAAAAGCATGGCTACCGCGATGGGACCCACTCCACCGGGGACGGGAGTGAAGATGCTTGCAGTCTGAGCGCAACGCTCATCGATATCACCAACTATTTTCCCGCCAGACTCACTCGTGCCGGCATCAATAAGTATCGATTCTTTACCGAGCATGTCAGGGGTAACAAGCCCGGGCGTACCTACTCCACAGATTATTATCCGAGACTCACGTACGTGTTCCGCAAGATCACGCACTGGTTTATCTATGACTGTCACATGCGCATGGTTGTGTCGTAGGAGTATCGAAACCGGCACACCCACTAGCCTGCCGTGCCCAAGGATGAGTACCTCTACGCCCTCGACGTTCACATTGTGACGTTCAAGTATCTCTTGAACTGCTCCAGCAACGGGTGGAAAAATTATTGCCTCACCGCGCGCAAATGCCATGACTGCATTTCGCGAAAGCACATCAACATCTTTTTCAATTGGCACTGCATTCAATACTGCTTGCGTGTCAATAGTGGATGGCAGTGGCAATTGGATGATCAGTCCATCAATTTCTGCACGCGAAGAAATTTCCAAAACGTGTCGAATAAGTTCATCTCCAGGAATTGCTTCAGGAAATCGAAATTGGTGGATGACCACACCAAGTGACTCCCCGTATCTCGTCTTTATACGCACAAAGCTTTCCACAACAGGATTTTCTCCAACAATAACTATTCCAAGCACTGGAGCCGAAGGCAGTCGTGCGACGATGGGCAGAAGTTTTTCCCGAATTTCCGAAGCTATCTGTTTGCCATCAATTAACATTGTGACCAGATGATAGCATATTTGTGAGAGTTTAAGGTTGTTACTTTGGAGTGGTGCCCATGCGACCTTCTCTGATTTGCTTGATCATGGATTCGCCCTGGTCCTTGAGTGACGGGTCGACAGAAATTGCCTTCTCAATAGACGCGATCGATGTATCAACTTGACCGAGCTCAAGGTAGGCACCGGCAACCGCAAAGTAGTCTCGTCCTACCGCGTACCCCTGTGCAATCTTTTCGTTCACCAGTTCAATGACTTTCGTAAACTGTCCAGTTGTCCCATATGCGTTGATAAGCCGAGAGTCGTAGTATTGTGCAGTATTCTTGAGTGGCGCCAGCACCTGCATAGAGAGGTCACTCTTCTTTTGATATGCGAGTGTGACCGCATAAGTTAGTGTTGCCTCATTGTTTTCGGGTTCAAGCTCATAACCAATCTTTGCCACCTCCTCCGCTTTCGCAAAATCATTGCGCGAGAGATGCGTATTACTTAAGTCAATGTAGATAGATTGTCGTTTGGGTGCCAGCTCAAGTGCCCTATCGTAAAATGCAAACGACTTATCATACTCCCCAAAGCGGGCATGGAACATTGCTGCAAAAGTAAGGGTGCGGACGTTGTTTGGGTCTCGCGCCAGCTCTTTTGCAAATTCGTCAGCTGCAGTGTCGTGGAAAAGTGTTCGTAGATTTTCTGGAACCCGAGGATCCTGGGTTTGTACAGCAAGTTGTGCAAGTTGCTCTCGTGCTTCGCTCGTCCCAAAAAGATCGAGGTCAAGCACATCTTTAATGGCTATCTTCTTCGTGTTGCCTTCTCCCGGCACAAGCACTCCCTCAGGGCGAATCGCGCTTATGAGTGCAATATTTGCGTCAATGTTTTTGATGTTGACCATGTATACAAGTGCGCCAGTTACCACAACCACAAAACCAAAGGCTATCATCAGGTCGCCAGTTTCAAAACCCTCAACAGCTTTTGTTTTTTTGTTATTCACGTCAACCGGAGGTGCCTCAGCGTGAAGTGTGTGGAGATAGGCAAGTATAGCAAAGAACACGATATAGCTAGTGAGGTTGTCGAATACGAAAATATTGTGCACAAAATATCCCGCAAGCATTCCAGTAAGGATACTCCGCTCAATGACGGTAAAGTGATGACGCCGTGGAAACCATAGATAATAGAGCGCCACCCCGAAAAGGGAGAGATAGGCAGTCAGCCCAAGTGCGCCGCCTGCAATGAGCCAGTCAAAAAATACATCGTGCGAACGGTCAAACCACGGCTCCTGATTCCACATTTTTGGATTATAATGTTTGGCAAAAACGTAGAGGAAATTGTCCTGGCCCCAACCAAGGAGTGGGCGCTCCTTAAATCCTTCCCACGACATTTCCCAAATCATAAAACGGGATTTCGTTGTATTGTCGGAGAGAGAAATTGACGCCATGCGCTCCAGTGTCGGGCTTCCCTGAATGAATGAAGAATCCTTGAAGGTAATGAAAAGGCCAATCAGACAGACGAGTCCCACCGTCCCGCCAATCGCGTATTTGCGAAGCTCCTTGTGCTCTTTGTCGAAAATGGCGATAAGGATAAAAGCGAGCAAGGCGCCACCTATAACTCCAAGCAGTGAACCACGAGTCTGCGTGTAGTACAGAACAATCAGATTGATTCCCGCAATAATCGGATAGATCCAACGTAGTGTATTCTCTTTTCCGTCACGAAAGTAGAGAAAGATTGCGATAAATGCATGAAAGAGTGCGTAGACGGCAAGGTATGTCGCATTACCAAATGTTGCATCAAGGCGAGATACACTCTGGTGTATCTCCGCGCTTCCGGTCAATTGTGCATAGGCGTGGGATGCAACAATCAGCGATACTCCGAGTGACGTGCGGAAAAACCACTTCCACGCCTGCTCGGTGGCCAAGACGGATGCAGAAATAATAAAATATAAAAAGAGGTGCGCGTGGGTAATGAGACCTTCCATCCGCTCGTAGTTTGACCAAAAGCTTCGATAAGGATTGACACCATTAAAATCGGCAATTGCGATAATCGCAAGAAATGTACCGGCAGCTACGAGAATCCACGAAAATCGGGGGCGGTATGTCGAATCAAGAAACATGAGGAGTGCCCACGCACCAAGCATGATTTCAACTAATATGCGGAATGTAAAATTCTTACCGGTAATAAACGGAAAGAACATTGACTCCGCGACATAAAGACAAATAAAAGGGGTTGCAAAAACCGAACCAAGCACAATGAAGCGCAGTAAATCTTTAAGTGACATGCCCTCTACTATATATGGGAACAATGAGTTGAGCAAACCAGAAAACCGTTGCGCTGGTGGCTATTCCATGTCCCCATTCTTTGCTGTTTTTGAGGCCTGCACGTAAAGATGCTGTGATTTATAGAGTTCGATAATATCTTGGCTTTTCATGTATCCCCTCCACTCAATAAGATCACTCACCCCGCACTCTTCAGCAAGTGTAGCGAGCTTTTTTTCTTCCTCCTTAGGCCCACCCACAATTGTCAGCTTCACGGGGCGAGTTGCCTTCTTTTTTACAATAGCCAAAGCACGGATAAGGTCGTCAAAACCCTTCTTCTCCACAAACCGCCCAACTGAAATAATTCGCACGGGTTCGTCCGGCTTATACACACGCTCGAGATGAGGAAATCCTTCGACATCAACTGAAATGGGTAGCACCATCAGTCGTTCCGGCAGAAAGCCAAGTGCACTCACCCGCTCTTTCATGTTGTTCGACATCACAATAAATTGGGGGCATGTTTTTTTGAGCTGGTCATAATGCGCAATCCCCTTGCTCTGTACGACGCTCGATATGTCGAGACCATAGAAACTCGTGAGAAATGGCTGGCGAAGCCCCAGTATGTCACGGATAGTCAGAAAGCGATTTGCAGCGGTACCAAAATGGCAATGAATAAGTTCCGCGTCGAGGCCGATGAGTGGCTCTGTGCGATACAGCAGTTTAAGCGAAAGCGCATCTCCTCCATATTTTTGTATATTAAATATTTTGAGGAGAAGTGTGGGCTCTGTCATGAGCACATGAAATATTTTTGGAATCGCCCCCATGACGCGTGTGGGCAATGCAAGTGGCATTTCAAGTGACGTAGTACGCTCTGCCATCTTGTAGGAAAAATATCGTTCGGAGACATTTTCCTCACTTCCCCGTTTGAATGTGTAGATATGCACATCAAGTCCGCGATCGAGTAGATCAGCAACTTGATTAATAAACCACACCTCCGAAATTGCGGGAAAAATCCCCACAATAAAAGCGACTTTCTTCACGTTTGGCGCAAGCTCTTTGTACAGATTGTGCTGGCGTTCGATAAGTGGCTTTCTGTCATACTTCGCAAGCGCTAAGGCGCGCGCCTCACGCGACATATCCGCCCACAACTCGGGATGCTCAATATAGGAGAGCATTTTCTCTGCAAAGTCGGCGTAATCATTTTCACGCGCCAAATAACCATTCTTCCCAGGGACAACCTGGTCGGGAAAACCACTGTGAGTGGTCGCCACGACGGGGAGGCCGGTGGCCATTGCTTCAATAACTGCGGTGGTCATGATGGGAAAGTCCTAAAATACTATCATGCAACGTCTTTGGTTATTTCTTGACTTATTTTTTTAGTTGTGATATGATTCGCTTGGCCCCAGTCGTTCCCAACCAAAGGAGAAACACGTGTCCTACGAACCCTCTGAAGAAGTCATGAGTGCGAGTCGGCGCAAACGCCAGATTGCCGCCGTGCTCGCCGAAATTGACGACACAACCCTCGACGAGCTCGCCCCGCTCATAAATGCCCTCGCCAAAAAGGTTTATGCGTGGCGGCTTTCCCACAAGGGATACGTCCCCTTCGCCGTCTTCGAAGACCTGCTCGGTCCGGTCACGGTGTCAGTGCAAATCGTCCACGAGGTACGCACGACGCTCTCCAACAAGCGAATCGGCTATGCGATGAAGTTGCGCGAGGCCACCGAAGCTGGCGATGCGTACCGCGGTCTCTACCACAACACCTGCACGTCCTTCCGCTGGCTCGA
>JAYSSO010000138.1:0-5781 GCA_043720495.1 Candidatus Lloydbacteria bacterium
TTGTCTGAATGCCGCAGTACGAGATTATCGGGAAGTAGTAAAATATCAGGGCCTCGACCACTTGCAAGCGCCTCAACAATCTCACTGTCAAAGGTCTGTGGGTCGTGAAAAACATACGAAATGGAGAAAATATCTAAATACATTTTATTAAAAGCTAAAATCATATCACGAGCTTTTTCGTTTTGAGGGAAAGTCCCCCATATCACGACATTACCTGACGCTTCTGAGAGCACCTTATCATCACCACTACTTTTTTTTGTGTCTGAATTTGCAAAAGCCAAAAGGCCAACTACAGCCATAATTCCGAAAAAAGTAAGTAGGATTGTTTGAAATTTCATACAAGATTTGGACTTATGGTTTATTTACACTGCTGATACCCGAGGTTGTAGCGCGGGTTGCTGGTATAATTCTTTTCGATAAACTAAACCGTAATGAAAATTGCCCGCATTAATAGGCTTTTCAAAAGAGAGACGTGCTTCCTCTAATAACTTTCTTGCTTCCATCTCTGGAAATATCTGCTCACTCGTTGGCCCCATATTGTTAAAGGAAGCTGTCCAGTCTATGAGCAGGAGTCTCCCACCAGACTTGAGCACCCGCCTGGCTTCATCGATGATTTTTTTCTTATCAGGAGCTTGAAAAAGGACGTTGGAAACTATCACTACATCACACACATTGTCAGCGAGTTTTGAGCCACCGGGCAGTTCAATGTTACCCCAAATAAACGAAACATTACCTAAATGTTCAGCTGTGCAGGCATTTTGGAGAGCAGTAAGTAATCCTTGTTGGACCTCAATCGCATACACTTTTCCCGTACCCTTTAGCGCTTTTGCACTTGCAAGTGTGTATGCGCCTGAACCTGCACCAAAGTCTGCAACGACCTGATTTTGGGCGAGTTCGAGTTGCTCAATATTCTTCTCCGGTGCGGAAAACATGTGTAAATTATAGCATTTTCCTTATCTTCCAGCCAAGCCACCAATCCCCACCTTCCCATTCTATTGCGAGGTGATGTTTTGTGCTCCGCAGGTGGTTTTTGTCCTCACTTCCCGAGAGACACGGATAATTTTCTGCTGAAAATTTCCTTTCTCTCGCCCCGCCGGGCTTGTGAGGGGTCTCTCGAAAAGTGGGACAGGGCGTTTTGTTGGCTATCTAATGTATTGCGTTATTGTGCAGACAAATATCCTGCACCACTGTTGCATCTGCCTCCGCAGAAAAATGGCTTGGTCCGACTCGCTCTGGAGTCGGCATTTTTTGAGGATAGTTTTGCCCGCCGCTGGAAGCGGGCAAATGTGCAGTGCGACAGTGCGTGCAAAAACGCCAATGGAATTGGCAAATACACCTTGGAATAGGGTGGTAAACAGGTTGCGCGACATCCCCCGAACCTTCGCTCAAGAAAAAAATGAAGCTCACCAAATTTGGAAGTTTGCCCAACTATAAAGTAATCAGTGAGGCGATGCTGTCCCCCTCACGAAGCTTCATGATTCGTACGCCTTGGGTTTGTCTTCCCAAAATGGGCACTTCCTTGAGTGTGACACGGATGACCTGGCTATTTTTTGAAATGGCAACTATCTCCCCCTCTCGATCAGCGACAACGAGTCCAGTCATGAGTTTCCCTGTCTTTGGTGTTACTTTTGCAGTTTTAATACCTGAACCTCCACGTTTTTGTACTTTATACTCTGAAAGTTTACTCATTTTTCCAAATCCTTTTTCTGAGAGCACAACGAGGAGCGGCTCCTTGTCAGTGCTCTTGATGACGTCAGCGGTCACTATTTTGTCCTTACCTTTTAGGTTCATACCCCTTACTCCACCGGCATTGCGTCCCATTTCACGCACATCCGAATGCTTGAAACGAATTGACTGGCCCTCTTGTGAAACGAGCGACAAATCATCTCCCTTTGCCACAAAGCGCGCAGTAAGCAACTGGTCTCCAGGCTGTAGCTTAATGGCAATGAGCCCACTGCGACGGACATCTCGAAAGCCATCTGCCGCAACCTTTTTAACCACGCCCCGCTCGGTAATCATCATGAGTGAAAGTTCTTCAGTCGTCTTCACCTCCTTTGGCATGGCAAGCATTGAAGTAACTGACTCTTCCCCTCCCAGTGAAAGATAGTTCATAATGGACTTGCCCTTTGTTGCTCGTCTACCTTCAGGTAATTCATATGCCTTAATTTGATATGCCTTACCCTTGTCGGTAAAGAAAAGGATATCTGCGTGTGTTGAGGTGGTAAGAAACATTTTGACGAAGTCCTCTTCTTTGGTATCGAGATCAACCACGCCAACGCCACCGCGACGCTGGGTACGGTATTCACCTGGGTCAGTGCGTTTGATATATCCACCTGCCGAAAAAACTAAAATTGTTTCATTTTCAGGAATGGTGTCTTCAATGGAAATATTCTGTACGCCACCTTTGATCACTCGCGTACGCCTTGCATCGCCATACTTGTCTTTCATTTCCACCATTTCTTTCTTGATGACTGCAAGCATTTTCTTTACACTCGCAAGGATTGACTCGAGCTCTGCAATCAAAATTCCCAATTCCTTAAGCTCATCCTCGATCTTTTTGCGCTCCAGACCTGCAAGCTTTGCAAGCTTCATTTCAAGAATTGCCGTTGCTTGAGCGATAGAAAATTTAAATTCTTTCATCAAATTTGCATGGGCCGTTGGTGTGTCCTTGGATCCTCTAATCAGCTTGATGATTGCATCAATATGATCAAGCGCCCTCTTGAGACCGATGAGAATATGCTCACGGTCTTTTGCTTTACTGAGCTCAAACTGCGTACGACGTTTCACCACAATCTTGCGATGGGCAATAAATTCCTCAAGAATAGATTTGAGTGACATTGTTTGAGGAACTCCGTCCACAAGTGCCACCATATTGTAATGAAATGCTGATTCTAGCTCAGTGTGTTTGTAGAGATAGTTCAGTACTTTTTGCGGAGGAACTCCTTGCTTCAAGTAGACAGCGACGCGAATATCACCCTTTGCAGATTCGTCGCGCAGATCTTTGATTCCCTCGAGCTTTTTTTCTCGAACGAGATCCGCAATCTTCACCAATAGATTCGCCTTATTCACACGGTACGGAAGGCTAGAAATAATAATTTCTGTCTGTCCTGCTTTTTGCTCCACAATTTCCGCCTCGCCACGACAAACCACACCCCCTCTTCCCGTTGCATATGCATGCTTGATATCCGCTTTTCCATAGACCAGTCCACCCGTGGGAAAATCGGGGCCGTGGATGAAATCCATAAGATCCTCCCCAGGTGCCTCGGGGTTATCTATAAGGTGCATGAGCGCATCAACAACTTCACCCAAATTGTGGGGTGGGATGTTTGTGGCCATACCGACTGCAATTCCAAGCGTTCCATTTAAAAGCAAGTTGGGAACAACTGACGGCAACACCACAGGTTCTTTTTTTGTTCCGTCATAGTTTGGTTTAAAATCAACAGTGTTCTTTTCGAGGTCACGGAGTACTTCTCCCGCAATGCGTGACATTTTCGCTTCGGTATATCGATATGCTGCAGCTGCGTCACCGTCGATTGAACCGAAGTTTCCTTGTCCGAGTACGAGTGGGTATCGCATTGAAAATAGCTGTGCCATTTTAACCATCGCATCATACACCGACGAGTCACCATGGGGATGATACGAACCCAGCACGCCTCCAACTACGGTGGCGGATTTTTTAAAACGGGCAGAAGCGGTAAGGCCCATCTCTTGCATTGCAAAGAGGATTCGTCTATGTACAGGCTTGAGTCCGTCACGAACATCAGGAAGTGCGCGGTCAACAATAACCGACATTGCATAGTCGATGTACGACTCTCGCATTTCCGTCGTAATATTGATTGGCAGAATTGACACGTGGGGAGAGATCGGTGCAGTCGACTCTTCTTTTGTCGTTGTGATTTTTTTCATGTGATTAGTTTGTGAGTTCCCCTCCTGCTGTTCCAGCGTCTTCTTCTTCGACCATACCATCTCCTTCTGCTGATGCTTCGAGGGTAATGTTTTCTTCAAGGGTAGCACCGACCCCGGCAACTTGGTCAACTGGGGTAGCTTCTTTTAATTGCTTCATGGTATCTTCCCATCGCGTGATACCTTCATCTTTAATTCCTCTCATAGAGTTTATGATGACCTCTCCCGGAGGTTTTGCTCCGAAGGTTTGTGAGGGAGTCAATTCATTTTGAGCACTCCACGATCCAATCCACATACTGAAGACCACAAAAGACACGGCCGATGAAAAGACAACCGCAATCTGCTTGCGTACATGTGCCGGTTTCTTGCGCAGGTTGTCTATCAAATCAAACATGGGAGTGAAAAATGAATTAATACCAAGTGTAAATAAAGCGTCAATTCTATGCGTGCATAAGGGGCTCAAGTACGACGACTTCACCCTCCTTGCCTTCCAGCTCTTTCTTTTTAAGAGTGAGTTTTTCGGATGGCGTTGCACTCTCGGCACCCAGCTCTTTCAAAAACGATTTGAGTTCTTTGTCTTCCTTGGTACTCCACGCAACGGGAATGATTAGCTTTGCCCCGAGAGTCACGGCGACTTTTCCCGCCTCTCCCGGAGTAAGGATTCCCTCTCCGGCGATAGGAATAATAAGAATGTCGACTTCTCCGATGCCCTCTATCAGTTCAGATGAAAGTTCAGATGACGCAAGCCCCCCCAGAATACACAGGCGAATACCCTCCACCTCAATTGCGTAGATGGTGTTAATGAGTTCGTCTTTGCCAAATGGCTTTGGAGCGGAAAATCCCGATATGGCAATCCCGCCAACTTCGTATTCACCGGGACCAGAAATGACAAATGGGACTTTTTCGCCATGCGAAAGATTTTCCACACCATTCATGTCGGGATGATTCATTGAGACGAGGCCAATGCGTGCGCCAAAACGAATCTGCTTAAAGGATGAGTTTTTGCCGAATGGATTCGATGCAATAACCGTGTCTCCTTGCGAAATTTTTACAAATTGTCCTCCGTGGTACGTGATAATCATGCGGTTGATTATACCCGCACACCCACCTTTCGTAAACTGTTATTTTCTTTAGAATACTGCCCAATTTCCAGAAGCTTCAGGCTGTACATGAAGAGCGGTAGGCAAAAGTGAGTGTGCGGGTATAGCAATCTTCAACGAATAAAGAAAGTGAGATATATGGCTACAAACATACGTGTTTGAGCAAGAATATTGATTACATGCAAAATGCTTGACAAATATTAAATAAAGTGCTACTATTCTAGTTGGAAGTGCGAAATTGCGTTGGGTTGGAAATGGGCCCAGATTCCCTGCCCCGATCCAAACTCGCCCGTGCCTCGCCTACGGCAGATGCGCCCGAAAGTCGCTTGCTTTGTTCGCGGGCCTTCATTGCTATCTCGCGCTTCCACTTCGGCCCTCGCCTCTGGGCCGCCCACGACCGTCCGAGTGTTTTTGGACTGAATGTGGCGAGGCGTCGCCTTGCCTGCCACACAACACCCCATACCGGGAGAAGGGAGATGAATTGCAACGCATTCGTGATCAACCGGCGGACTAAACTCCGCACAACTGAAGCTAAATCGAAAAGCCTGCGGACCCCATTCATTTGGTAACGCGATAGGCTTGTTCTTTCAAAGCCGGCCCTCCGGGTAGGTACTGCAGATAGTTGCGACGTTGTTGCACGTATACGCCAAAGTCAAATTGTGGGCAATGCCCCCTAAGCGACAAGTGGACATGCGCATGCACCACAACTCACGACACAAACGCAGAAAAAACTGACCGCACCCCATAAAGGTGCGGTCTCCTCATTTTATATTTAGTA
>JAYSSO010000139.1:0-2339 GCA_043720495.1 Candidatus Lloydbacteria bacterium
CCAGTTTTGGATGGGTGGTGGGGCTATGTTGTGGCGATTCTTCGCTTAAGGAGGAAGATAGCATAGACGCTATTTGCGAGCAGTGGAAGTCCAGAGAATATTGCAAATACCAAGGAATGAATGAGCGCAGCTTCTCTCGATGTCGTCGAGGGAGCCGACATCCCTATATATAGTGTCCATGAGTGAAAGAGTGTCCATGCGAGTGCAAACCACAGGTCATTCTGCTCTTCACTCTTGCGAAAAATACAATCGGCTATGAAAAAAACAACCACCAAGAAGGAGATGGCGACAATTTTCATGATTGCCGTAGAAAGTCCTACCTCAGAAAACAAAGTAAAAACGACCAACACAGCAAGGAATGCAATGAGTCCGTTGATTACACGTATGTGTGTGAACATTTTTAGTCCCAATCTCGACGGTGAAAAGTCTGAAGTCATCCTACCATCATCCCGAAATTTGTTAAAGTAGCTCGGGCACTTGACACAATGGGGTTAGTGGGCATTATAAATACAGACCGACCAAGCAAACACCCTACCAAGGAGACTCCATCGTGAAAATTTCACACATCCTCGTCGCTCTCATTTTTTCTGTCTCTCTCGCCACTTCCGCCTTCGGGACAGGAAAGGTCGAGCGCTCTACAGCAGAGCTCGAATTTGAGCATACCAAGCTGACCTACGACGACTACATCGGACAGCGCGAAGAGCAAAAAGCCAACATGCTTGAGCTCACCATCGGTCGCCTTGAACGCATCAACAAGATGCACAAGGATTCCGGAGTGAAGAACGTTGCATTCGAGCGTGACATGAAAGACTTCAGGGCGTCACTCTATGTTGTGCGTCACATGAATCGCGCGCGCGATGCGAGTAGGGTCAACAAGGAGGGTGACGTTGTCAAAGAGATGACGCAGGCCTGCCGATATGCCGACCAAACAACGTACCTCGATCCACATTTGTAGGACAGCTGCAAGAGGTTTAGAAAATACGGATACGCCCGTATGACCTAAGTGTCACGTCCTCCATGCCCCGTCCGCTTGCGGCGGGGTCTCCTTGTAGGAATGTCTGAAAATCCTCGGTGTTCAGTATACTAAGGACTTATCCACAAATAACTCCGCCCATCATGGTATACTGTCTCCATGACCAAGGAGGAACAGTACCGCATCCTAAAGGAATATTTGAATGAAAAGGAATGGCGGATATATCTGGCGACCGAGTGCAAACGACTGGGCACGGGAAACATTCGTGCGCTCTCACGCTCTGCGCGGGCGGACAGAGGCACCATTCGACGTGGACTACAGGAGCTCCACAGCCCAGATGCAAGCGTTCACGGTCGGATCAGGAAGGCGGGTGGGGGAAGGAAGAAACTTGCGGAAACGGATACGACGTTGATAAAAGACATCGAGGAGATCCTTGAACCGAAGGGAGACCCCATGTCACTCATCAGG
The DNA here is from genome assembly GCA_043720495.1 of Candidatus Lloydbacteria bacterium. GTDB lineage: Bacteria > Patescibacteriota > Minisyncoccia > Phycocordibacterales > UBA6899 > MHLP01. Next base: position 1,442 of record JAYSSO010000139.1, read on the forward strand.
TTGGACAACAAAATCGCTCGACCATGTAGTAGAGGAGATTGGACGCAAGAAACACCGCATTAAACGCTCCGCGCTCGCCAACCTCCTCAAGCGGCAGGGATTCTCACTCAAGGCGAACAAGAAAAACATTGAGGGCGTTTCGCACCCCGACCGTGATCTCCAGTTTCGGCACATCAAGAAGACGTGCGAGAAATTTGAAAAGAAAGGAAACCCGATCATTTCCGTTGACTGCAAGAAAAAGGAACTGATCGGCAATTTCAAGAACAATGGACGAGAATGGCAGCCGAAAGGAAAGGGCGCCATCGTAAACGTGTACGACTTCATGAGCCTGTCTGATGGGAAAGCCTGCCCGTATGGAGTGTATGACACAATCAGAAACACAGGATTTGTGAATGTGGGAGTTGATCACGACACCGCTTCCTTCGCGGTTGAGTCGATACGCAGGTGGTGGAATACCGTCGGAAAGACGCTGTATCCAGGGAAAACGGAGCTGCTTATTACTTCGGACGGTGGCGGAAGCAACGGCTCGCGCAATCGATTGTGGAAACGAGAGCTACAGGGACTCGCGGATGAGACAGGGCTCGCGATTACCGTCAATCATTTTCCTCCCGCCACGTCCAAATGGAACAAGATTGAACACCGGTTATTTTCATACATCTCGATCAACTGGCGCGGGAAGCCCTTGACCTCGCTCGAGACGATCATCGAGCTCATTGCGCACACGACGACAGCAAAAGGACTCACGGTGAAGGCGGTCATCGATCAGCACCGCTACCCGACTGGCATCAAAGTGTCTGACGAAGAGATGGCTACCATTTCGATTGAGCGCAATGCTTTTCATGGCGAGTGGAATTACACAATCAATGCGAAGATGGGCGGAGTTATTTGTGGATAAGTC
>JAYSSO010000140.1:0-5726 GCA_043720495.1 Candidatus Lloydbacteria bacterium
TAATATTGCGCATCAGTTTATTGGTCAGCTTACAGAGGATATTAAGGATGCAGTATTTGGTAATGTCGGAAATATGGTGGTGTTTCGTGTGGGAGCTGACGACGCGGAATTCCTTGAGTCACAATTTGCTCCAGTTTTTAAGGCGACCGACATCATGAAGATTGAGAACCGTAATGCGTATGCGCGCATTCTCATCAACGGGAAACCAGCCGCGCCATTTAATATTGAAATGCTCCCCCCTATTAAAGGTCACCCCGAGGTGCTTGAACAGCTACGCAACTTGTCGTTTCTCAAGTATGGGCGCGACCGTAAGGTCGTTGATGATGCAATAATGGCGCGGTACCAGCCGACGACACCCCCCTTGGTGCCGGCACCAGCGGCGGGTACCCTACCCGTACAACTCAAACCCACGACACCCATGGTAGCGACCACTGTACCGCTCCCCGCACAAACCTTGTCGCAAGGTTTAGGCGCGCAAGCTCAGTCGCAATTTACACCTCAGGTTCAAGTTGCACCACCGCGACCCACAATGTCCCAAATTTCACAAGCGGAAATAGTTTCATCGCAGGCATTAAGTCCACAACCTCAAAGTAGGGGCGGACAGGCAGTGCCTTTTGCGCAGGCGTTTGCGCGCGTGAATGAATCCCCAATTTTTTCAACGAGCGCTCGCCCTGTTACTTCTCTTGATGTCGATATTTTAGCATCCCCCTTTCCCACAACAACGCCTGCGGACGTAGCAAGCGTTGAGCTTCGAAAGGTGCAGGTTGCGGAGGCTTTACGAGTTGCGCAAGTCAACCCACAAGCTCCATAAGTGGGGATATTTGTCTTTTTCTTTCCTAATTATCTCGTATAATAGATGTGTGGCATGGAAACAGGTGACTATTTACATTTATGTAATTTTGTGATATAGTACCCATAATTAATTATCTTTATTTTATATGCCCTCAGAAAATTTTGCCAGCATTTCCAACGTAGAACCCGAGGTGTTTGTTGATGCACAGGATGTTCCATCGGCGAATGATTCGGAAAACATCGATGGTCAGGGGATCTATGCAGCAAGTTTCCTCCCCGAGGGCGTAGAGATGAGTGGCGTAGCGGAGGTTGGACATGGTTTAGCGGAGGCACCTCCTACGCAGTCCTCCACCGAGGCAATTTCCGGATATGACGGAGCTGTACAGGGGGCAGTGACTAGAGAGTTTGATCTGGGTGATCTTGCACTTGTGCCAAAAGAGGGAGAAGGGGAAGAGCTCGACGCACAGGGAAGTGCGATGGAGCATCTCATCGCTACTACTCCCGAAGTGACCAACCTTGGCAACGAGTTGAATGGGGTTAAGAAAAGTGACACCGGGGTAACACTCGAGACTGGTGCTGAACTGGCGCCAAATATTTTGAATCCCGAAAAGGATGACATGTCTACGCTTGAGCTTGTGCCACAGTTAAGAATCCTGAAAGAAGTTCCACCGGATATTGCAACGAAATTTGCAGAGCTGGGTTGGAAAGCGGAGGATCTTGCAACGATGGAGGGTTTTTCTGAACTTTCTCGCGGTCAGCAAAAACAAGTGTATGAAAATCTCTCAGCACTTGTCATCGGCCGCATCCATGAAGAAGCAAAAGACGGCGCCGAGGAAGCGTCGAAGAGGGCAAGGGGAGATGCGAGATTTCTTGGCAAAATGTGGATTGGCATGAAAGAAAGCTTTGGAGCAAAAAAAATAGACACCGCAGCAAGAGAAAAGCAGTTAGCTTCTGACCTTGAAAAAGGCGGTATGGCTATGCACAAAGATGTGATGGAGCAGTTGGTGGGTGGAATGAAAAAGTACGGCCCAGAAGTCGAGGAGCTTCCCAATGGCGATATTCGCCCAAAGTTTCTCAGTGCGGAAGGTCTCAGCAATGAGAATGCAGAGCGCATCGAGGCATTCAATGCCCAGGCACGTTCTTTCTCGAAAGTTCCCTATGAATGGTCGCTCGACACAGCGACAAAGTCGCAGCGCGAAAAATACAGTATTGAGCAGCTGGCATTTGATATGCGCAAAAAGGAAGCACTGAGCCTAATTTCCAAAGAGGGCGGGGAGGGAAATGCTATTGGTGTCATGGCGGACATCGAAGGCAAGCTCACGATGGACCGATTCATGCAGACGAGTCCTGACGCCGTTCGGGAGCTTCAAAATATTAAGAAACAAAGCACTTGGACGAGGGCGATCTCGAGCACTGTGGCCGAAAAAGGAGCATACATGGCTCTTGGTATAGCGACACGCTCAGTGCTTGGCGCAACGCTCGGGGTAGCTTGTGCGCCACTGGCCGCGTCTGTCACCGGGGGGCTACGTGGGTACTTTAAGGCAAAAGAATCTTTGCGTGAGCAGGATCGCTCAGCTCGGCAGGGCAAAGAAACGCAAGGAGGCACTGAGAAGACCTCAAAAAACATGGTCGAGGCTGGTGGAGAGCAGGGTTCTGTTGCGAAAATAAATCTGCTTATGAAGCGCATTGATTCAATCGACCAAATGCTTCTGTCGGGGCCTCCCGCAGATGAGGTAGCAATGATGGAGAAGAAAAAATTACAACTTCTTGCTTTTCTTAATCAGCGCCTCGACTATACGCAAGAAAAAATTAGTGAGGGAAAAATGATATTTGGTGAAGCGGGCGAGCGCTTGTCTAATCAATATGAGATCACCAGCGTACTTGCACGAGGTCGAGCGGAAGTATGCGCAAGAGAAGAGGATATATCAGCATCAGGTGGAGAGGTGTATGCTCGCACCGAGACCTTGAGTGGCCGCATAACCACTTTGCTTGAAAAAACTGATGAACAGACAAAAGATGCACGAACTAAAATGGTGGTGATGCAGACCGCGAAGGCCGCCGCTCTCGGTGCGGGCTTTGCCGCCGCCGGTGCCCTTGGGCGAGATGCTTTTTCGTGGATGCGCGGTTCACAGGAGTCTTTTTTGGGAAAGTCGGTGGGTTCATACGATGAAGTCAAGGCAGCTGCTCTCGAAAAAATTGCTGCTTTAAAGAGTGGCATCGAGGATGGCGTAGGTGAAATAGGAGCTCGCATGGCAAGTGGTTTTGAGTCTATACCCGGAATTGCTATAAATGAGGGGGCAGCAGTCGAGTGGGTCGAGACACCCTCCGGCCTCAGTGCCTTGCCAGAAGACATCGCTCCTGCGGAGCTTGATGCAATTTGGAAAGAGAGTTCTACCGGACTCCATAAGACTGAGGAAGATTTCATTACCAGTGAGAGTGGGGTGCAAGCACTCGAGAGGAGTAACGTGTATGAAGTAAAAAGTGGTGACACTGTGACGTCAATACTCAAAGCAAAATTCCCTGGAATTACGAATACTCAAATTGAAAATTTACGCAGTCAAAATCTGAAGGATTTCGGAATTCAAAGTGGAAATCTTGATAAGATTGGACTGAGTGACAAGCTCGACATGAATAAGTTAGAGGAGGCGATAAAAAATGGAAAAGGTACAGGTAGTGCGAGTCTCGGACTGACTGGTGGCGCTAGTGCATCGAGTGGAGGTCCTGGTGGGACTGGTGGAGACATGGGGGGCGCGAAAGCAGCATTGGTTTATGTTCCTGAGCCACAAGGCGAACGTGCCGCTGAAGCAGTTTCTCCGGTGAAGGATGTGGAGAAAATAGTGCCAACACCGAAGACCGAAGTCATTCGTGAGGCGCCTACAAAAGCTGTAGTTGGAGAACTGCTGACCAAAGATGAGCAAACCGCAGAGATTGCACGCAGTAATTACCTCAAATATCCAGAGCGCCGTGCGCAAATAGCAGGAGTCCTTGGTGTATCAAAAGCGGAGCTCGATAAACAGTTTGGCGTCACCACACAAAATGCGGAGGCGCGCATGACACAAGTAGCTCAGTCTCGCGAGGCGGCCGCGCAAATGCGTCAAGAGAGGGCGTTAAGTGCCCAATTTGATCGTGAAACTTTAGCGCAGGAGCGCGTTGAGTTGGCGCAGGGCGCCAAGCTTACGCGTGAGGTTGAGGCACAGGTGCGACAAACCGGAGTGCTCAAGAATCAGATGGTTGATGTTGACCGAAGGTATGGCGAAGCAGTGATGCGGGCAGGAACACAGGAAGAACAGAGCGTAGCAAGAATCCAGGCGAATTACCAAAGAGAGGTTGAACGCCTCACGATGGCCAAAGAGCACGCTACAGCCACCCAAAATGTGGGCTCAATGAACAGGGGCGTGAGGGGTATTGAGGGCATACTCCAGGGTAGGAAAGTAAGCGTGCCGGGAGAAATAATCAACGAGGCTTCGAGACGCACACAAGGCGGTATCACCGCAGAGAATCAATATGCACAAGCGCTACAGCGGGCCCAGGTTTCCGCCGCAAACCAAATAAACCAGGCGCGCTTAATCGCCCAAGCAGCAGAACAAAATGCGGAAATCGCAAAAGCAAGTCAGATGGGACGCCTCCAGGATCAGTTAGACAGACTCGGGCCTCCGCGCGTATCTGCAGTACGAGCTCCAGCACCAGAGTCCTACAAGGCTGAGTATATTCGCCCTGCACCCGTCGCCCCCGCAATGCCACAGAGTGCACCACGTGTAAATTCACTAGACAACCTTCCTGGCGGAGTGAGAAACACCAACACCGTCGCAGAGTTTGATAGGACCGTAGGCGCAGAGACTGCGCAGGCTGCACAGAGGGAGGTTCCAAGTGTTGCGCAAGCTCCGAATCTGAGAAATGTCGGTGTGCCTGCCGAGATGCAGGTCAAAGAATTGCGCCGACATGAAATTATCGAATTAATGAAAGATAGATCCGTTGATGAAGTTCTTGCGATGAAAAAAACGACCACCAACACAAACATGCTCTCGCTTCAGGGCACGCTGGAGCGGATAGAAAACGAAAGGTTTCCGAAATTGCCGGGTGATAAGGTGGGGAGTTTGATCCAACGTTATGATGCATACCGTGATCGATATGGCATCATGGGGCAGAATCCATTTATTTATTTGAGTGGAGACAGGTTGACAACGGTGCTCTCAATGACACCGGAGCAGGTATTGGCAGACAAGGGTGACACTGGAAAACTAAATTCAGTGCTTACCCAAGCGATACAAAATTATGGGTTCAAGCCTCATGACGGCGAGACTACTCAGGAGTTCATAAAAAGATACGATGATTCGTTTAAGTCTGCGTCCTTTCCCTACTACACCTATAAAGCCCCATAACTCCCCCCCGCCCCCCTACAATTTGAACAAGTAGAACAACCAGCACAGATGGTTAAAACTTCATTTCAAGTGAAGGCGGGGGAAACTTCGGCACCCATGGAAACTGAAATAAAGCGTGCACCATATCTTGGGCAAGAGGCGAGGACAGAGCCATTCGTGCAGCAGGCCGTTGTGCAGGCGCGAGCCATGCTCGGCGCAAACGCAGATAGACCTGCGGATGACGTTATCCGTGAGTTAAAATCTTCCCCTGGAGGAATTCCAAAACCCGTTGAAGTATTGATGGTGAAGGGGTACTCGCCGAAGGGTGGGGAGTCTATGTCCAGATTTTTGGAGCGCGGCATAAGGGAGGAGTCGCTGCAGACGCGAATACCCAAATCTGTTCCTACGACGCCGGTTAATGAAGTCGCGCAGCCTCGTCAGGGTAAGTCACTAGGTGGACTAAGGGAAAAATCCTTACCCATGAGCGAGGTTGTTTCAAAAATGAAAGATAAATCCGTGGAGGAGGTCGTCGCTCTTGGTCAGGAAACCCCAGGCAGAAACACACTGAAGCTCGTA
>JAYSSO010000141.1:0-5719 GCA_043720495.1 Candidatus Lloydbacteria bacterium
CTCCTCCACCCTGACAGTTCCAAAAAACATGAGGGCATGAATATTTTTTGATGAAAGAAACATTGGGTAATTAAACTCGCGCTTGCCCTCATCCCCAAAAGGAAGTGGCGCCTTCAGCACCCCCTCAATCCGGAGCACATCTCCATATCGAAACTCCGGATACCGAGGGAGAAACAGAAGGAGTCTTGCATCGTCATGTGCGGGAAGTGACTGACCATTAATTGCACTCGGGAGCACGGTGAGGTGTGTGCTTGTCTCACGCTCGTCTGGTTCATCAACCACGAGTGCGGTCATGTGCACCCGCTCGCCCACATGTGCTTCGAGTACACTCCCATGCACTCCCTCCATCCACACTGCGTACCGTAATGCCCCAAGCGAACCAAGAGCAAGCAATATTACTGCTATCATGTATACAGGTCGCCCCGTAAATAACCAATATATTGCTAGAAAAAAAGAGGAAGAAAGAGTGATAATGCACCATATCCACGGATTGTCGGTGAGTGAGGCTATGCCTACACCAACGATAAAGGCAATAAGTGTGTACGGGAAAATTTCTTGAAGTTTTTGCACCCCTGCATACTACCGAGGACGTAAAAATTCTGTTACTTGCGTTGGCTCTTATTTTATGATATAATTTTATTGGCTTCTTTTTTCAACCCTTAGGTAGGAGGTGTTTCATGAGCAAAGTCGGTGTCTACGGGTGTTGCGGGAACGCGTGGGGATTCTCGCTCCACGGAGTGCTTGTCAGACCCGTTTGTCTTCCCATCAGCGAAGACGGCTCCACAATCATTGCCGCTTGCGAAATCTGCGCTCCGGACCTGCCGGTCGCCAGGCTCGCAGAGCTCGCGATGGACGCTTACATTGCATCAAGCGCGACAATGCCGGTCGAACCACAGGACGCAAGGATGGGATTCCACCCTGCGCCACAGTGGGCCGAGCCGACTGTCGCACTCCGCACATGGGTGGGACGCCAGCAGGAATTGGGTGTGCGTTAAAGCGACACGCCCCACGCACGCAGTATCGCGCTCTCATCCCCAGGTGAGAGCGCTTTTTTATACTTTACTCCAGATTTTCCTTTCACGCGTTTCTCGCACTCCGCCCAAGTCATGTGTCGCATTGCTACTCCCTCAACAAGTGACAGATAGGAATACGCTTTTTCTCGGGAACGTGACTTCGCCTTAGCGCGCGCCTCCATCTGTTTTTCATCACTAGATATATTGAGAATATCTATCGCATAATCCCCCAACTCGCCATCGTAAAGTCCGACCACTTCCCCGCTCGCATATCCTGTTGCAATTTCGTCACAGCGCTCGTTCCCCGCAACACCAGAATGTCCGGGCACATGTGTCCAGGTCACTTTCCCGACTTTATGACGATACTTGAGTAACCCTACAAGCTCTTTCCACAGGTCTTGATTTTCAACATCAGTTTTCCCCATCGTTTTCCAATCACGTTTCATCCAGCCATAGACCCACTCTGTTGCTCCCTTTCGTACATAAGTTGAATCTGTAAAAATAGTCACATCGCCTCCTTCGCCCTCGAGTCGCCGCAGCCCCAGGATAACAGCCAAAAGTTCCATGCGATTGTTTGTTGTCAGTTTTTCGCTCCCGCCCAACTCCACAACACGCTTTTCATGAAGCACAAGCACTGCCCCCCACCCTCCCGGACCAGGATTCCCGAGCGAGCTTCCATCAGAAAATAAAAGGTGTGGTGAATTCATCTCAGTATTATCATTCATAATTATAATCATAACACGCACCCATGATACAGAAAAATCCAGTGTGATCTTGTGCTATTATTAATATTTATTAATAATGTTATTCTCCTGCAAAATTATGTTAAGGTCGACGGTCGTCATCCTTAACATAATTTTGCAATTATTAGCAGGCCCCTACGCTATCCTTTCAATCCAAAATGTTCCTTGAGCTTTTTGTCATTCTCGATTTTTTCTACAACCGCATAAATTACTTCCCCTCCAATGTGAAAATCTGCCTTGAGCAAGATGATAAGCGCCTCGCAGTCGTATGGATATATCCACACGCTATTTTGGAGTTTGATAAAACCAAACGCACGCAGGTATTCTTGGATTTTTAGGCGTATGCTCCTACGTTCTTCTTTAATGTCGTACGCCACGAGACGCCAGCGACCGTCCCATCGACGATGGACTCTTTTATCTGGAGATCGTGCTACCATTCTTGCGAGCTCATGTTCCCCTTCTTGTGTAAGTCGCACACGCTTACCGGAACCCACAACTTCAATTTTCACCAGTCCCTTCATGATCAGTTTTTCGAATGCTGTACCAAAAAGATACTTTGGGCTCATCTGTCGCACCTTGCCTCCATCAAACATGCGGAGCACATGGAAGGCGTTTGGAGCAAGAAGCGCCACGCTCAACACCCCTGCAGTAGCGATTGTTTGGAGAAGGACGCGCTGAATGTCTGTGCGCCGACGCACAGTGCGTGCACCATGTTCGATGACTTTCTTTGTCCCCTTTTTCATTTCTCGATTCTAGCAGGAAATAATAATTACGTTAAGTTGGACGACCGTCTGGGTTAACATAATTATGTATGAGGAAGATGTATGGAGATGTGGAAAAGCTGGGTATTCAGGGATGCAAAAAACTCGCGCATGAGCGAGTTTGATTCTATGGAGTAAAAAAACTTAGAATCCGCCACCAACAGTGTGTAATCGCTCAGGATTTACTGGATTGGGTGCACGAGAAACGAAGCGATATTCCGGGCCACTTCCCGAGAAATACCAGTCATAAAGAAAGGTAAATGCCTTTGTCTTGTCTTGTGCAATTGCAAATTCCAAATAGATGCATTCCCGTCTTCTTGTTTGTTGAGGAGTTTTAAATGAGACAGTATGGCAAAGTCCTCCTTTGTCTGTTTCTTCTTTTCGCTTGCTCAACATTGCCAAAAGATTTTCTTTGGTGCATTCAAAATACCAGCAAAGTTGCTTTTCGAGAGCGGGGGTGTACCAGTCGCAGGTATCTGCAGATTGCATTTCAATTACTCCTTGTAGCAGAAAATATCCACTCACAATACTATCAGGATTGAGGGGGGGGTCAAGCACCACCAAAATACTGATAAATTTCTATGAAATACCGACAATGCGCAAGCGGAGTTCGGGTCGGCCACAAAAAAAGGATTTTTCGAGAGTGGCGATGAGGTTTATTTTTTTACCAACGGAGAGGTCGATAAGTGGAAAACTGCGGGGGGTCATGAAGAAGCCTATTGCTTGCGCCGTGGCGTGCGATGCATCAGTGATGGTAATTTTGAGGTGATTTTTTTCTTTGCCAAACATTTCAACGCGAGTGAGTGTCACACTACGCAGTAGAAAATGGGGTTTTGCATTCCCCACGCCAAACGGTGCGAGTAGATTCACTGCGCGATAAGTGGTTTCGTTGATGTCTTTTACCGAGAGTTCAGCGTCCACCACATAACTCGCCTCAGGCTTCTCCTTTTTGGGCAACGTGACATGTGCCAATACCAGTGCATCTTCGAGTGTGTGAATGTTATCCTGCGTGACCGAAAAACCTCCCGAAAATTCGTGACCACCCATATCTACAAATGTGCCGGGCGCTGTGGCACACATAAGGTCCACCAAATTAATCCGTCCATCCGAGCGACAGGAACCCTTGATATCATTTGTTCCCTCTTTTCCCCATACAAAAGTCGGTCTGTCGTAAGTTTCGGCAATTTGGTTGGCGACAATACCCACCACCCCCACACGCCAAGTAGGATTACCAATGACGATGACCGAGCGCAACTCACGGGCACTTAAATGGTGCTTTGCTTCTTTCACCATGCGCGCAACTTCACTCTTGCGATCAGTGTTCAATCCCGAAAGAAACTTGGCACGCTCTTTTGCAAAGACTACATCATTCGTTGCAAGGAGTTCAAAAGCGCGGAGTGGCACATCCATACGGCTTGCCGCATTAATGCGTGGCCCGATAGTAAATCCAACGTCCTCTTCGGTAAGCTCCCGCTGGTACGCGCCAGCATCAGCAAGTAGTGCTTGCAGTCCGGGGCGTGGAGATTTACGGAGCACCTTTAGTCCAAAGTGGGCGAGCATGCGATTCTCATTCTGGAGCGGAACCATGTCGGCAATAGTAGAGAGTCCCGCCATATCAAGCAGCCACTTTTCCCAACCAAGTGGAATATGAGCAAATTTTCCTCGCGCGAGAATCGCCTGCGACAACTTAAAGGCAACACCTGCCCCACAGAGCATGTTGTCCGGGTATGTGTCCCCCACCTGCTTGGAATTAATGACGGCATACGCGGGAGGAAGTACTGATTGTGGAAGGTGGTGATCGGTAATAATCACATCAACTCCGAGTTGATTTGCGAGCTCCACTTCAGTGACATCAGTTATTCCACAATCTACCGTGATGACGAGACTGACACCGTCTTTTGCAAATTTTTCTATCGCTCCAGAATTAAGTCCATAGCCCTCAGTGTGTCGGTGCGGGATGTAATTGGTTACCTGTGCATAGCCGATCTTTTTGAACAGATCGTGCAAGATGACAGACCCGGGAATTCCATCGCAATCATAGTCTCCATAAATCACCATCTTTTCTTCACTTTTCATTGCATCCAAAATCCTAAGCACGGCCTTCTCCATATTGAGAATAAGAAATGGATCATAACCATCTCGCTCATAATCCGGAGCAATAAAACGTTGCTGTGCCTCTGTTTCAACGATACCCCTATTGCGTAGGAGTAAATCAGTGAGGGGATGGAGTACGGCAAATTCATTCATGTTTCACATAGTAGCATTTCCCAAGGAAACAAGTGAACGACCAAAATATTTGTACCATTGAGGCAATGTTCGGACAGATGTATAATAGACTCAATTACCCCTAACCACATACACCATGTCACTCTTTGGACCAAGTATTCCTAAAGGTATTACGAAATCAGAACTTCCTAATTTGCGGGGCAGGCTTCTCAATGGCCACGGCGGTGAGAGCATTTCCAAAATTACCGTTGAGCGAATTATGGAGCTTGTGGACATGGCGATGGACTCTGACTCCTACGCCGAGCGCTCAAATCATGTGCAAGTCGTTGACACAAGTGAGGTTGCACGTATTGAAAAAAACCTAGCCGACAATTTGACGGCTGCTCAAAGGGCTTATGTGCACAAGGCGTTTGCTGAATACGTAGCGCAAAACAAATCTCCGAGCATCTTCTAGTACTCATATGCTAGACTGCGTATTTTGTAAAGTAATAAGTGGAGAATTTTCTTCATATAAGGTGTACGAAGATGAACACACTTATGCATTTCTCGATATTCACCCCATTAATCGCGGTCACACACTGGTGATTCCACGAGTACATCATACGAACGTGTACGACACACCAGAGGAAACTTTTAAGCTGGTTATGAATACCGTGCACCTAATTGCCCCAAAAATCAAGCAGGCAGTTGGAGCGGGTGGAATAAATATTGGTATTAATAACGACAAACCAGCAGGTCAACTGGTCTTTCACCTTCACGTGCACATTATCCCCCGCTTTCTGGATGACGGACATGCACAGTGGAATGGCAATCCGTATCAGGAGGGCGAGATTTCATCACTTTGTGATAGTATCTCCGCTTCAATTCAGAGTACATAATGCTTCTTTCGGAGGTCGGACCTCCGAATATAACACCCGCTACTCACTCCCCCCGCCCCCACCTTGCCCACCGCCACCCACAGGTGGTCCTCCCCCGC
>JAYSSO010000142.1:0-2328 GCA_043720495.1 Candidatus Lloydbacteria bacterium
ACTTTTTCTGAAGCGCATATGCGTTTATGGTACCACGTCGCTTCGACTGCGGTTCCAGCCCCGGGCGGAGCCCGCGGTTGTATGGCCGCTCAAAACAAATTTTACTTTTTTAAGCTGTTCTCTTGGAGTCATTGGCTTTAGTCTAACACAACATCATGGGTATCTTCATAATTTTAACCCTGCAGTATGTGCTCAAGTTTTTCGGTCTGTTTGTCCCAATTTTCCATATGTTGCACAAAATTTTGCCCCTCTTCCGCGATGCGTTTTCGAAGTTTCTCATCAACAACCAGTCTTTCGGTCTCACGGGTAAGTAGGGATACATCCCGACGCGGGGCGACCAGTGCGGTTTTTTCATGATGGGCAAAGTCTCTTGATCCTCCGTTGTCATATGTCACGACAGCCACCCCACAGGCCATTGCCTCGATTGAAGGCAGACCAAATCCTTCATCCCATGAAGAGCAGAGGTAGATGTCAGTGCTTGAGTACAGTTGACTCAGTTCATCCTGTGGAAGGTTGTAATGATATTCGTCGCATTCATAATCCTCTACCTCGGGTGTGCGTACACCATATAATATCAAGCGCACCTCTTTGTGTGTTTTCTTGAGTTGATTGACGATGTCGACCGCCTCCCTTGTTCCTTTCCATGCGTAGGTGTGTGCGAGCACTAGAATGCGAACCACTTCCACACCTACTGTCGTTGGAACACTGTGAAACTGGGACAACTCGATTGGATTAATGAGCAAGTCAGCATCTTGCTGATATTTTTCTTTGAGCAGTTCCTTCAGCCACGTTGCAACAACTATCTTTTTTTGAGGCAACCGATAGGCCTGGTCTACCTCTTCACGTGGCCCATGATATAACCCCTCATCGTGCTGAAGCAGATAATATTGACGACCCTTACTCGCAGGAAAATCTTTTATACCAAGTGCCGTGCGATAGGTCGTCGCGACAATCACATCGGCAACATGTACTTCAGCAAAATGAGGTACGCGCAATATTTTTACTCCATGTAACTTCCCGGCCCACGCGGGATAACCCAGGTGAAATATATTTGCTACTTGGCGCCGAAATGGATTATTGCTACGAACATACACGGTAACCTTATGTCCACGACGTGAGAGGAGTGCGGCGTACATGAGGATAATTCTTACCCCACCCGAAATACGTAAATGCGGTGTAAGAATAGAAATTTTCATTATGCTTCGTTTTGCTTATCAAGTAGATGGAGATAGCGCTGAAGTGCATCTTCCCAGTGTGGTAAATGGCCGAGTGGGAGGGATTTCAATTTCTCATTTCGTAAAACACTGTAGCCGGGACGTTTCATCCCTGATTGATCTGTTTGTGACGCACTGAGTAGATTTTCCTTCCCAGAGTGCTGGAATATTTTCTGTGCCAAATCAAACCACGTCGCAGTGCCCTGATTTGTGATGTGATATATGCCATAAGCAGGCATCTCCTCAACAAGTTGATACATGCTAAGCGCAAGGTCCTCTGCGAATGTAGGACAGGTGGTTTGGTCACCTACCACCGACGTCACTTCGTTTGCCTCCGCACGGGCTTTCATTTTAAGTACGAAATTACCCAATGGTTTTGCATGGAGTCCAAACAGTGCGCTGGTGCGAATGATGTAATTCTCCGGATTGGCTATACGCGTAAGCTGTTCTCCCGCCAGTTTTGAAGCGCCGTATATATTGAGGGGATTTGGGCAGTCGTCCTCGCAAAATCCCTCCGGGTCGCTACCATCAAAAACATAGTCTGTGCTTACATACAGAGAAATTGCTCCCGCCTCTTTTGCACCCATGGCGCATGCATGCGCCCCTAGGGCATTTACCCCATACGCGAGGGCGGGATTCTCTTCCGATGGTTGTACGGGGTACCAGGCGACGTTGAGCACCACATCTGGGCGAAGTTCCACAATCCGCTTGCGAGTGAGTTCACCATTCTGAATATCAATCTCCTGTCGTGATGGCAAAAGCACTGCCCAGCCCCGTGACCGAAATACATCGGCAACTGCACCGCCCAGTTGCCCTCCTCCACCGATTATAAGTATGGTTCGTGACATGGTTTTGCTGAAACAACTATGTGGCGTCTTTGCGCAAAAGTTGATACCACTTGAGCATGCGCACAAGTCCGTCATCAAGACCAACTTCGGGGTCATAGCCAAGTTCACTGCGTGCTTTCGTCAAATCCGGACAGCGACGATTGGGATCTCCCACAGGATATCCTGGTGGATAATCTGAAAGTGTAATCTTGAGTGGTTTGCCGTGCGCCTTCTCCACGCGCTTGGCAAGATCGATCATAGAAATTTCCTCCTGATCTGAACCGACG
>JAYSSO010000143.1:0-2316 GCA_043720495.1 Candidatus Lloydbacteria bacterium
TGCCGTTTTTTAACCATGATAGTTAATTTCTAGCAGTTCTATGGCTTAGCCACAAGGTAGAAGGGTCAGATTAAGACTCGATTTATGTATATTATGCCAAAAAACGGTAGCTAGGGCTACCGTTTGATTTCTCGTGAGTCACGCAACGCTTAGTGTTCTTTTCGGTTGTGCTTTGTGAAGCTGAAACCGAGTGAAACACAGACTGCGTCCTCGTAAGGATGAAGGCGTTCTGCCGGCTGTCCTAGGAGCGTCACCTTTGCATCCTTTAGTCTCGTGAGCGCCAACGAAATGCTGGCAACTTCTTCGCGCGTATACCCGGTTCGATGAGTGGCACTGCCTTCTTCAAGAATATCAAAGTAGCGCCATCCCTTCTCACCGAACAACTCAATTCCAATTGCACTGATTTCTTTATTCAAAATGGGGCCACCATTGCTGAACACTTTTTTAACAAAAAACTCCTTGAGCGTAACGCTTGATGCAAGCATCGACTCTATTGCAAGCGAAACCAAATTAGGGATGTGCAATTCACCGTCACTTCCACGAAATTGTTCCACGTTGCCGTATACGGGCATGGAAATTTTTGCTTTGTCGTCCACGGATTCTCCTTTGTTCGTTGTGGGCTGGGAAAGAACGCGAAAAAAGAATATGTCAATTATATAATGAAAAAATATACTTTGTCAATCGTCCTCAGCACGTAAGCGAAAACGGAACATAATAGAAAACTACACACTGTGCGTAGTTGAGTATTTAGAGCATTTCAACCCCCGGTTGAATGAGTTCACGCCCGAGGTGCAGGACGAAGTCCTGCTTGGCGCTGTACAGAGAAATCACCTTTTATTGCGAGAAGCGTTATAATGAGCAACATCATGGAAATACGACCACAAAAAAAGACCATACTGATAACAGGGGGGGCTGGTTTCATCGGCTCGCATTTGGTGGAAAAATATCTCGGGGAAGGTCATCGTGTCCTTGTGGTGGACAACCTCCAGACTACGTGGAAGCCCAAGAATATTTCACGTTTTTTTACTCATCCGAATTTTCTATTTATTAGAAAGGACATCATTGAGCCGTTTCAAATAGAAGAACACATTGATTGGATATTCAATTGTGCATGCGCCGGGTCATATACCAGTTATCAATTCAACCCAGTGCACACGGTAAAGACCAACACTGTGGGAATGATCAATCTCCTTGAACTTGCGCGCACGCATGGCGCACGCATTCTTCAAACATCAACCTCAGAAATCTACGGCGACCCCCTTGAGTCACCACAGAAAGAAAGTTATCTCGGGAATGTAAATTCGCTGGGGCCACGTGCGTGTTATGATGAGGGAAAACGCGTCGCGGAAACGCTTTGCATGGATTATCATCGCGAATTCGGACTTGATGTAAAGATTGTGCGCATCTTTAATACATACGGACCGAACATGGATGTGAATGATGGTCGCGCGGTGACAAATTTCATCATGAATGCACTCCAGAATAAAGATATACTCATCTACGGGGATGGTTCAAACACGCGAAGTTTCCAATATATAGACGACCTCATAGGTGGACTCGACAAGATGATGCATGCGGACGGGGTAGTTGGCCCGGTCAACTTAGGAAACCCGGGGGAGATTACCATGAAGGATCTTGCGGAAAAGATTATTCTTTTGACCAGTTCATCATCTAGGCTTGTTTACGTTTCCGGGGCAACCGATGATCCCCGCAGGCGTTCTCCGGATATTGCCCTCGCAAAAAAACTTCTCAATTGGGCTCCCCGCGTTTCGCTCGAAGAAGGACTGCAAAAAACCATCGCATATTTTCGCACCGTTGACCCTCCTGAGAAAAAGGTCCTCGTTTTTGCTACAACCTATTACCCCGATATGGGTCCCGCTGAGGAGGCCCTGTTCGAGCTCTCCAAGCAGATGCCTGATACGGAGTTTCACATTGTCACTACGAAGTTTAAGCGGGGAAGAATGACGCTGGAGGAGGTCGGTACGGACACCGTGCATCGTGTGGGTGTCGGCCACGCTATAGATAAATATCTCCTCCCCATACTGGGAATGCATAAGGCACACCAATTGAACAAAACACACAATTATCGTTTCGTGTGGTCGGTGATGGGTTCCTATTCGGGATTCACGGCGTTTCTTTTTCGCATGTTGAATGCCGATGCAAATCTACTTGTGACACTCGACGACAAAGAAGTGAAACGTGACGGTTGGAAGGCACGCCTCATTCGCCCCATCTATCAACTTGTGCTTGGCAAGGCAGGAACGATTTATGTTTCAAATATTGCCTTGGGACAAGGCTCGGCACTCCTCAAGGACC
>JAYSSO010000144.1:0-5654 GCA_043720495.1 Candidatus Lloydbacteria bacterium
GGGATTGTGGAACTATCACTTGAGCTACGGGACTTAAAAAACACACCGAGGAGTGTGTTTTTTAACGGGTGGGTGTTATTGGGGAGCAAGTCTATTGAATAGTACAATCAATAGAGGCTTATTTTTGTCATGGAGAGTTGACGAATCTGAGATACTTCGCAACGTCAGTGAACTTGGCTGTGCCACACGGCTTGCAAACTGTGGACTATGTTTTTTTGACAAGGATTGATTCCTGCGTATACTTTTAATATATGACAGGGTACTTAATCGTACGCTGTTTAATTTTTACTCGTGGAGAAATCTGTCTGGATATCTATGTTTTAAATCCCTATTCTCAAGTAAGTGAGCGAATCGAAAATTCCTATTTTCAATTCCAAACGAACGCTGAGAAAAAGGATTCTTATCCTTACTCACTACTCCCTACTCACTTATATTTATGTTGGATCTTAAAGTAATGAAGTCTGCTCTTGAACAACTCGAGGCAGAAAAGGGAATCTCGAAAGAGAAAATAATCGATGCCATTGAGGCGGCACTTGCGGCTGCGTATAAAAAGGATTATGGAAAGAAGGGGCAGATTGTGCGCGCGAAGCTCGATATGAACACCGGAAAGACCGATTTCGAGCAGGTGAAGATAATTGTTGACGACACCATGGTGCGCCAACCACTCGAAGGAGAAGAAGAGGATGATGACACCCCAGTGCGACCATTTGTATCGGCACCAGCACCGATTGTTGGAGCAGAAGGTGAGGGAGACCTCGACACGCGTGTGCGCTTCAATCCGGAACACCACATTATGATCGAAGATGCGCGTTTGACGAAAAAGGATTCGGAGCTCGGCGAGGAACTTATCTTCAATCTCGAGGCTAAAGACGACTATGGACGTATTGCTGCGCAAACTGCCAAGCAGGTCATTATTCAAAAGATTCGTGAGGCAGAGAAGTCTTCGATGCTCGACGAATTCGCACAGAAAGGAGAGGAAATTGTCACAGGTATCGTACAGCGCATTGAGCGGGGAAATATTTTTATTGACCTTGGTCGTGCCACCGGACTCTTGGCCTATGAAGATCAAATACCTGGGGAGCGCTATCGCACGGGAGAGCGGCTCCGTAGCTATCTTTATTCGGTTGAGGACTCTCCTCGTGGTGTGAACTTGCGACTGTCACGAGCACACCCAAACTTTGTTCGTGCACTATTTACTCTTGAAGCACCTGAAGTTGCAACGAAAATAGTAGAACTTAAGGAAATTGCGCGAGAGGCAGGATCACGCACCAAGATCGCAGTCCACTCAAATGACTCACACATTGACCCTGTGGGTTCTTGTGTCGGGCAACGCGGAGTACGCGTTGCGACCGTCATTTCGGAGCTCGCAGGTGAAAAAATCGATGTTATCGAATGGTCACCTGATATAGAAAAATTTATTGCGGACGCACTTTCACCAGCAAAAATTCGCAGTGTTGTCGTCAACAAAGAAGAGCGTCGTGCCGAAGTTGAAGTCATGCCAGACCAGCTTTCACTTGCTATTGGTCGTGGGGGACAAAACGTTCGCCTTGCCGCAAAGCTTACTGGATTCCGTATCGACATTAAATCACCGGGTGGAGACACCTATGCTGGGGTTGTACCTGCGACGACTGCAGACGCGATAGTTAACTCTACAGAAACACCAGAGGAAGAGGTTGCGGAATTTATTGCATCCAACGAATCTGCCGGAGAGCCGAACCCTGAAACCGTAACCGAACAAGAGGAAGTAAGCGAGGACAAGGAGGTCGTAGCAGAAAACACCAACGCAGACGAAAAATAATTTGGGTTTTATTCAATTTAGTGAGGTGCTCATTTTGAGATGAAATTCGAGACGCCGAGCCGAGCGTGTCCGAAAGGACTTACTCCTCGTAAGTTCTTCGGGCCGCGACGCGATGGCAACGATGAAGTTCGCTCAAAATGAGCACCGCAAACAACACACCTATGAATTTATGGCATGATATACCCTACGGGGACAAAGACGGATTAAACGTAATAATTGAGATCCCCATGCTTTCTCGAGTAAAGTACGAGCTCGACAAAGACACTGGGCTCATCAAATATGACCGAGTGCTCTATTCTCCGATGCACTATCCGGCGAATTATGGTTTTGTGCCACAGACGCTGTGGGACGACGGCGATCCGCTCGACGTCTTAGTGCTCGGGGCGGAGCCTCTTGTCCCAGGATGCCTTGTGGAGGCGCGCCCAATTGGCGTGCTCGACATGATTGACGGAGGCGAAGGTGACGCTAAGGTACTTGCCGTGCCTACGTCAGATCCTCGTTGGAAAAATACTAAAAACATTACCGACCTCGAACCTCATATCCTCAACGAAATCAAACATTTTTTTACCGTCTACAAGGATCTTCAGATGAAAAAAGTTGAGGTGGGAGAGTGGAGGGATGCTGAATCTGCAAAAGCGGATGTGGTGAAATCGATAGCACAGTACGAGAAAGCATATCCGTCCAAAAAATAGTCTGTTTGATAAAAAGACCCCGACCTGCGGGGTTTTTTGTTTTGCACAGCCCAAGTGTCACAGTTCTCATTGTTTTTGTTATACTGTTGTGAGTGCTTAGGACTCGTCCACCAATAACTTCTGAGTTTTGGTGATGACGGTCCTTTGTGCCACGTCCATTTTTATAGCAATTTATTAATGGACGGGGCCTTAGTGCACATTTAGTTAGTAAGCATATATTTATTTTATTAATTTTTCGAAAATGAAATCAACATCAATAATTAGTGTGAGTATTTTGGGGATGCTCATGATGGTCCCCTCTCTCGCATCAGCCGAGGAGGCGTCCGCGGGAGCAACCACTGAAACAACAGCGGGGGGCTCGAGTGCGAGCACGGAAACGAGTGCGGGGGCGACTATTACACCTCCACCTGCATCAGCGCCGACACTCCGCGAAAGCCCCACAAGGCGATCACTGCCTCTTCGTGAAAACCCCACGGGACAAGGTGTTATTGCACCTCGGGATGTAGCAACAGGCCAATCGTCAGGAAAGAGAATGATGGCGAGTGGGACACGCCCACTTCCTCCCGTGATGGAAAAACGCATGGAGAAACGGGATGAAATGCAGGATCGCAAGATGGGCAGTGGGACGCCAATGATTGGTGACCAAAAAGAGGTCAGGGGGGGACGCAAAGCAGAAATGGAAGTGCGTATGCAGGAAAAAAGAGGTGAAATGCTTAAACGAATGTCCATGCAGATGATTGCACGCATGAACGCAGCAATGGATCGCTTTACCAAACTTGCCGATCGCGTCGATTCGCGCATTGCAAAAATGAAAGAAAAAGGCGTAGTCACTACGACCGCAGAGGCAAATATTGCCATTGTCCGCACAAAGATAGCTGAGGCAAAGGCTGCTGTTGCGCTCGCTGAATCAAATGTTGCGTCTGCGGTTCTCGCGGCTAATGTGGGCACAAGCACTACCTCAAACGGAGCTGGAAAAAGCGTTCGTGAAGCTCTCCAAAAAGCACGAACTGCAGTCCAAGAGGCACACAAAGCGCTTGTTACTGCAATTGGAAGCCTAAAGGCAAATGTTAAAGTTGATGTAGTAGCAACAGGATCGGCGGCCGTTACACCATAACAGAAATCAATTAACCAACACTTATGGAACCAGATACAAACACAACAGCAGGAACAAGCGTCGGTGGTGCACCGGATAGAGGCTTCTCGACGACATCGTGCGTTATGGGAGGGATACTTATCGTTATTATTCTTATTGTCGGAGGATGGTATCTCATGAATAAGGACGACATGGGAATGATGGATGATAAAATGATGGCCGAAACAACAGCACCAGTTCCTGGTTCACAGGAAGAAATTGCAGCCTCACAGAAAGCGACTACTGCGGCAACGACAGCACTCTCCACGCAGGGAACTTCAGATGAACTCACTGCAATAGATGCAGATCTGAAAGCGACTGACATGAATTCGCTTGGTGACCCAAGCCAACTCTAAATCGCACTGTGTAAATAAAGAATACCCGACACTATGTCGGGTATTCTTTATTATCAAAGACTTGCGAAAAAATCATAAAGGCGCTACTATCTGCGCACTTATGGACCAACTATCACCAAGCAAACGCAAGGTAGAAATTAAAAAATTACCGGGCTCACGCATTGAGATTAAAACCTCTGTTTCGGCAGACGACTTCGACAGAACACGCAGCGAAGCAATTAAGCACATAGGGAAGGATGCGGAGCTACCGGGATTTCGCAAGGGTCATGTTCCGGAGAAAATTTTAATTTCAAAGATAGGCGAAGGGGCCTTACTCGAAGAAATGGCTGAAATAGCCATAAGCCGTGCATACCCAGAAATAATCGTCGCAGAAAAAATTGACGCACTCGGAAAACCAGAAATACATATCACCAAAATTGCGCACGGTAATCCGCTCGAATTCTCAATCACTACTGCAATATTTCCTGAGATAAATTTACCGGACTACAAAGCACTAGCGAGGAAGGCGGGCAAAAAAACGGACCCAGTGGTTGTCACTGATGAAGATATAGAAAAAACACTTGAGCAAATCAGGCGAATGCGAAGAGATCAGGAAGCAAGACAAGACGGCTCTACCGTCGATGAGACGCTCCCACTTCCTGAGATTGATGATGCATTTGCTCAAACACTAGGAGAATTTAATACAGCGGAAGAACTGAAAACCAAACTTCGTGAAAATATTCAGCTTGAAAAAGGGCGTGAGGCTGAAGACAAGCGGAGAATTGCCGTCATGGACGCCATTGCAGAGGCAACAAAACTCGAGCTACCCGACGTCATCGTCGATCAAGAAACGAGGCGCATGGAAGATGAGCTCACTCAGGACATCGCTCGCATGGGGCTCGACATGGAAGGCTACCTCAAGGCGGTAAAGAAAACGAAGGGAGAAATGTGGGCATCGTGGAGACCCGATGCGGTGAAGCGCGCAAAAATTCAAATGCTCATTGGAAAAATTGCGGATGTGGAAAAACTTGAGCCGGACTTGGAAACACTTGCACGCGATGCAAAGGCCATGGAGGATCGGTATCCAGAAGCACCGAAAGAGCGTGTGCATCAATATGCGCACATGCTCCTCACTAATGAAAAAGTATTCAAGTTTCTCTTAGAACAGTCCTAGTCACTCGTACATTCTTTACATCACATTCACCGAATGTGGAGTATCTTCACAAAGAGTGATGCTTGAGTTTATCCTCAAGAAATACTACTGTATCAACAGAAAAAGGAATGTATGCATGAATACATCCGTGGTGCTCTCTCGGGAGTTTGTCACTCCGCTATTCGACGAGTGAAAGCATTTTTTTAAAAAAGAGGACGTCGACAAATTGCGAACTCGCTTGTACTGAAAGATGAGCCTGTCGGAAGACTCTTGGTAACTGTAGTCACCGACATGCTTCCCACTCCTTATGAGCGAAAATGGATGTGGGTCACAAATCGTTATCTCGTATGAGCGGAATATACATCAAGCATCTTTCTGTGGTGTGCCATGCACGAGGCCAAGGATTTGGAAGCCACCTCCTCTTTGAAGCCACGAAGCTCGGGCGCACAATAGACTTGCTCCCCAATAAGAAAAATGAGAAAATAAGTGAATGAACATCACCAAACTTGCCCATGATCCCCGCGCTATTAAAGCGCTCACGGGT